>NZ_SRLW01000125.1:0-27706 GCF_006518215.1 Myxococcus sp. AB025B | reverse complement strand
CCCCCGGGGAGATGTACCCCGTGCCCTACATCAACCAGATCACCTCCGAGGGCACCGAGGACGACTGGAACCGCAACTCCAACTGCGGCCCGACCACCATGGCCATGATCCTCAAGGGCTATGGCTTCGGCGGAGGGCTCTCCGACGGAGCCTTCATCAACCAGCTCGCCAACTCCATCGGCATGGGCGCCGAGGGCACCGGCTACGTCGGCATCGAGCAGATGGCCACGAACATGGGCCTCACCTCGGAGACCCACGCGGGCTCCGACGTGAGCTGGATCCAACAGCAGCTCGCCGCCGGCAACCTCGTCGCGGTCAACGGCGAGAGCAGCGTCATGCTCGCCAACGAGCAGCCGCCCTATGCCTCCGGCAACTTCTCCGGCGGCCACTGGATCGCCGTGACGGGCATGACGCCCGAGGGCAACTTCATCGTCCACGACCCGTCCAGCACCTGCCGCGAGCTGACGCCGGAGCAGCTCTCGCGCTTCCTCGCCGAGCACCACGCCGGGGGCTTCGCCACCGCCATCCACCCACCGCCCGGCGTCAGTCCGGCCGCCCCCACCGCGCCCACCGCGTCCGCGCAGGGCCAGCACCTCGAGTCCCTCCGCCTCGCGCCCGGCGCCTGGTCCCTCGCGGAGACGGGCTTCGCGGGCCAGGGCGAGCACCTGCTCCAGCTCTCCGAGCAGTACGACGTCCCCATCGACCTCGCGCTCGCCATGCTGTGGAAGGAGTCCCAGTGGGGCACCACCGGCCTGTCCCACGAGCACAACAATCCCGGCAACCTCAAGTTCGTCGGCCAGGAAGGCGCCCACGAGGCCTTCACGTCCTCGGGCGCGGCCGGCAGCTTCGCGGGCTGGCCCACGATGGAGCAGGGCATCGAGGCCTACTTCAAGCTCCTGGGCACGCACTACCGCGACTTCATCGACTCCGGTGATTGGCAGGGCCTCGTCTACCGCTACGCCCCTCCCTCCGAGAATGACTCGGCGCGCTACCTCCAGCAGGTCTACGACTACGCCGCCGTGGTGCGCGAGCACCTCGGCCTCGAATAGGCAGCGCGCGTTGTACACTCCCCCGGGCATGGAGCCGCCCCGCCCCGACGAGGACCTGTTCCACCGAGCCAGCTCCGCCTGGCCCGGCGTGGTGCTCGAACGGGACGTCTTCCTCGCCCACCTGCGCGCGCGCCACGGCGAAGCCCCCTCCTCCACGGCGTGTCACGTCGAGGACCTCTACCTCGCCTGCGCCTGCGCGCACGGCCTCCCCGCGGCGCTCGTCCTCTTCGAGCGCCGCCTGCTTCCCGCCGCCCGGCAAGCGCTGGCGCGGCGGCGCATGGCCCCCGACGTCGTCGACGAGGCGATGCAGCGGCTGCGCGAGCGACTGCTCCTCCCCCGCGACGGCGCCCCACCCCGCCTCGCCGAGTACGACGGCCGCGGCCCACTCGAGGCCTGGGTCCGCACCGTGGCCCTGAGGCTGGCGCTCACGGAGCTGCGTGAGCGCGCGGCCCCCGACGTCGCGCTGGGGGATGCGCTCCTGCCCGCCCAGGACGCCTCCTTCGCCGCGCTGAAGCACCGACACCACCAGGACATCGCGGACTCCATCGCCGCGGCGCTCGCCTCGATGGAACCTCGCGAGCGCGCCTTCCTCCGACTCCACCTCGTGGAGAACGTGGGCGTGGAGGACATCGGCCGGCTGCATGGCGTCAGCCGCGCCACCATGACCCGCTGGCTCAAGGCCGCCCGGGACACCCTCACCGAGCGCACGCACGAGGAGCTGCGACGACGGCTCCAGGTCGACGACTCGGAGGAGCTGAACAGCCTGGCCCGCACGCTGCTGAGCGGGCTCGAGTTGAGCGTGCGGCACCTGCTGCGCTGAGGCCATGAACTGTCCCGACGAGAACACCCTGGTGGCGTACTGCGAGCGCGCGCTCGACCCGGCCCGGACCCGGGACGTCGAGGCGCACGTGGAGGGGTGCTCGGCCTGCCTCGCGCTGGTGGGCGAAGCCGCCCGCGGCGCCGCGCGCGCCACGACCCTGAGGCAGTCCGCCGAGCCCCGCGTGGACACCGGCAAGCCGGGCGTCCCCGAGCCCGTGCCCCCCCGAGGCGCCCAGCTCGGACGCTATGTGGTCCTGGACCGCGTGGGCGCCGGCGGCATGGGCATGGTGCTCAGCGCGTATGATCCCCACCTCGACCGACGCGTGGCCCTGAAGCTCGTCCGCCCCCTGCAGGGCTCCGGCGCCCGCGAGTTGGAGCAGCGCCTGCTGCGCGAGGCCCAGGCCGTGGCCCGGCTGTCCCATCCCCACGTCATCACCGTCTTCGACGTGGGCACCGTGGACGGCAAGCTCTTCATGGCCATGGAGTTCGTGGAGGGACTCACGCTGCGCCAGTGGCTCAAGGCCGCGCCCCGCTCCTGGCGCCAGGTGCTGGACCTCTTCCAGCAGGCGGGCCAGGGGCTCGCGGCCGCCCACGCCGCGCAGCTCGTCCATCGCGACTTCAAGCCCGACAACGTGCTCATCGACGCCCGGGGCCGCGCGCGGGTGACGGACTTCGGCCTCGCGCGGCTCCAGCTCCAGGAGGCGTCCGCGTCCACTCCCACGCCGCCCCCGGTGGAGGGCGCGCGCGAGCAGGACACCGTCCTCACCCGGACCGGCTCGCTGGTGGGCACGCCGGCCTACATGCCGCCCGAGCAATGGAACGGCGAGCCCCTGGACGCCCGGGGCGACCAGTTCAGCTTCTGCGTCGCCCTGTACGAAGCCCTCTTCCGCGTCCGCCCCTTCGCGCGAGGACACCCGCCCGACTTCCAGCGACTCCAGGCGCCGGCCCAGGACACCGACTGCCCCGCCTGGGTGCGCCGCGTCGTCCTGCGCGGCCTCTCCGTCGCCCCCTCGGAGCGTCATCCCTCCATGGAGGCGCTGCTGGAGGCGCTGCGCAAGGACCCCACGCGACGACGCACGGGGAGATGGGCGCTGCTCGGCGCGCTCGCCGTGCTCACGCCGCTTGCGCTCTGGCCGCTGCTGCGACCCGAGCCCGCCCCGTGCGGCGGCGCCGCCGCGCGCATGGCCCCCACCTGGAGCGAGGCCCGGGAGGCGAAGGTGCGCGCGGCGCTGCTCGCCACCGGCACACCCCTGGCCGCCACCACCGCGGACGGCGTCGCGAGGAACCTGCACGACTACCGCCGCGGCTGGGAGCAGGCCTACACGGAGACATGCGAGGCGACCCACGTGCGCCACGAGCAGCCCGACACCGTGCTCGCGCTGCGCATGGCCTGCCTCGAGACGCGGCGCCAGTCCCTCGATGTCCTGGCCGAGGCCCTGGAGCACCCGGACGCCGCCCTGGTGCAGAAGGCCGCCGAGGCCTCGCTGGGGCTCGCGCCGGTCTCCGACTGCGCGCGCGTGGAGTCCATCCTCTCGCTCGCGCCCGAGCCCCGCGCCCCCGAAGCCCACGCCCGCCTGGTGGAGGCGCGGCGCCGGCTGTCACGAGCCCAGGTCCTCCTCGACACGGGGCGCTACCAGCTAGGCCAGGCGGAGGCGGAGGCGGCGCTCACGCAGGCGCGCGCGCTGGCCTACCGCCCGCTGGAGGCGGAGGTGCTGCACGTGGCCGGCTGGCTCGCGTACCGGCTCGCCGCGCATGAGCAGGCGGAGCGACACTGGACCGAGGCCGTGCGCGCCGCGCTGGCCGGGCGTCACGACGTCCTGGCGCTGCGCGCGACGACCGACCTCGTCGTCGTGCTCGGCTACGACCTGGACGACATGAAGCGCGGCCTGGAGCACGCCGCGCAGGCCCGGGCGCTGCTGGAGCGCGTGGGCACGGACGAGGACATCGCCGGGAGGCTGGAGAACCACCTGGGCCTCGTCTACTTCGGCGAGGGCCAGCTCCCCCAGGCGCTCGAGCACTACCAGCGGGCCCTCGCCCTGCGCGAGCGCACGCTGGGCGCCGACCACCTGGAGACCGGCAAGGTCGTCTCCAACCTCGCCCTCGTGCGCACGCGCCAGGGCCGACACCGCGAGGCGCTGCCACTCTACGAGCGGGCGCTCGCCATCCAGCGCAAGCACCTCGGTCCGAACCACCCGCTGGTCGCCAACACCCTGCTGTTCCTGGGTGACGTCCACCGGCTGCTGGAGGGCCCCGAGGCCGCGCTCCCCTTCTACGTGGAGGCGCTCGCGCTGCGCGAGGCCACGCTCGGCGACGCGCACCTAGCCACCATCCGGCTCCACAATGACCTGGGCCGGCTGTACGAGCAGCTCGAGGACTTCGAGCGCGCCCAGCACCACCACGGGGAGGCGCTGCGCAGGACGGCCCGGGTGTTCGGTGAGCAACACACGGAGCACGCGCAGTCCCTCCAGCGCCTGGCCGCGCTCGACGCGCGCCGGGGACGGCTGGACGCGGCGCTCGAGGGCTACGCGCGGGTGCTGGCGCTCCAGGAGAAGCTCGGGGTCGCCACGACGGGCACACGCGAGGAGCGCGCCTCGGTGCTCCGCCGGGCGGGACGCGCCCGCGAGGCGCTCTCCGAGCTGGAGCAGGTGCTCGCGCGCAAGGAGGTCGAGGGAGGTCCGCGCCAGCCCCGGCTCGTCTCCACGCTGGTGGAGCTGGCGCGCGCCAGGTTGGCCACCAGACAATCGGAGCTGGCGCGCCTCGCCGCCGAGCGCGCGCTCGACATCATGCAGCCCCTCGGGTGGAGCGCCCCGCGAGAGGCGGAGGTCCGCTTCGTCCTGGCCCAGGCGCTGTGGAGCACCCGCGAGGCGCGCCCCCGGGCGGCGGCGCTGGCCGACGAGGCGCTCGCGGCCTTCACCGCCGCGGGCAGGGCCTATCGCCACCAGGCGCGGGAGGTCTCCGACTGGAAACAGACCCACGTGCAACTCGAGACCCGCATTCCAAGAGAATGATTCAACCCCCGAAGCCCCGAACCTGGAGGTCGCCATGTCGCCCCCCATCCGCCTGTCGTCCCTCTCCGCGCGAAGGTCCGCGCTTTCCGGGCCAGCACGCGCCCCCGTGCAGCAGGCGCCCTCGGGCGGAAGGCCTCTCGCCCCGAGTGACAGCTCGACCTTCGAGCGACCACCGCCGGTGAAGGCGACCAGCGACGACACCAGCGCCCTCGGTGTGGGTCCGGAGCGTGGCGGCCTCCCGCGAGTCCTCAGCTTCTTCCGAGACCTCGTCGGGCGGCTCTTCCGAACAGCGCGCCCCAGCGGGGACCCCAGCTCGCCGGACGACTCCCCCACGAGCTCGCAGCCCTCCGTGCACCATTACCCCGGCGGCACGACCACCGAGTAGCGCCCTGGAACGCGGAGCGCCGCGCCCCACGAAGGAGCGCGGCGCCGTCACCCCTCGCACCGGGTGAGCGCTAGTTGCAGCCCAGCGGGTACGTCACCTCCACCAGCGAGCCCGGCGCGGGAGCGGAGTCCCGGTCGAAGATGATGCTGTTGGTGCGCGCGTCGTACTCCCAGCCCGACAGCACCTGCACGCCGTCCACGTGGACGACGATGCGCGTGGTGTCCGCGGGCTCCTCCGACAGGGGGAACTTGCGGTTGGGGCCGAAGGCGCTGTTGGAGAGCTTCTCCAGGGACGCGGCCCAGTTGGGCGTGCAGATGCTCTCCACCACGCCGCCCGTCGTGTTCGCCAGCTGGATGTAGCGGCTGCCGGCGCTGCTCGACGTGGGGCAGGTGGCCAGGTCCATGGGGCCGACAATCGCGTTGATGCTGAGCTTCGCCTTGTCGTTGCCCTTCAGCGCCAGGAAGTACGTCTCGTAGAAGGACACCGGCTGCGAGCTGAAGTCCTCCTCGTCCGACAGGAAGATGATGGCCAGCTTCGCGTCCTCGCGCAGGAACCCGCCGTTGCCGTCGTTGGGCAGCGGCGTGCGGGCGTCATCCAGGTTGTAGAGCAGCGGGTCCGACAGGGCGCGGTGCGCCGCGTCCAGGCCCTGCTCGTTCCAGTGACACACGCCCACGCGGGTGTTGTCCGCGAACACCGCGGCCGCGTTGGGCGTGTCCGGCGTGATGATGCGGGGGCGCGAGCCGTCCACGGGGAACAGGCGCCCGTTCTCGCCGCCCTGCGCGCCGCCCGGGCACTCGGACCAGCCGCCCGGGGACTCGTCCAGGCCCGTCGTGGTGACGCCGATGCGGTAGTCCACCGCCGCCGCGCTCGCCGCGCTCAGGAAGGCCGCGAAGTTCTGCCCCAGGCTCTGCTGCTCCTCCATCATCGAGCCCGAGTTATCCACCACGAAGAGCACGTCCACCTTCGCCTTCGACTCCTGGAAGAAGCGGTCCGTCTGCTCCGCCTTCGTCACGCCCCGGCCCAAGAGGCCCGCCGTGTACTCGCTCCCATCCTCCAGCCGGAAGCGCACCGCCGCCGCGTCGTCGCCGTCGTCCGTCGGCGTGTAGCGCGCCGTCAGCCGCACCCGTCCGCCCGCGGCAATGGAGGACGGGAAGGCGTTCGCCGACTGCACCGAGAACTCCTCGCCCGACTGCTCCAGCGTCATGCCGGCCACCTTCACCGGGCCGATGCACTCGTTGATGGCGACCAGCTCCCGCGTGCGAGGACCACACGACAGCTTGGCGACGCCGAAGTCCACCGTCGTCGGCTGCAGCGCGAAGCAGCCCTTCACGCCCTCCCCCACGAGCGACACCAGCGGGTGGCCCAGCGTCGGGTGGTTCACCCACGCCTCCGCGAGCCCCTCGAAGGGCCCCTCCTCCTCCGGCTTGAAGCGCACCACCAGCGTCGCCTTCTGGCCCGGCTCGAGCACGTGGTTGGGCACCGGCTGCGCGAGGAAGGACGGGTCCGAGCCCGACACCAGCTGCATGGACGCCAGGTAGCACGCCTCCGTGCCGGTGTTGCGTAAGGTCACCCCCAGCCCCACCTCCGCGCCCACCGGCACCTTCCCGAACTTCAGCTGCTGCGGCAGCGAGTACTGGCACGGCTTGAACGCGCGACCCTCGCCCTGCAGCGTCACGCCCTCGGTGGACGTGGTGCTCCCCGCGCGCACGCTCACCGCGAGCTGCCCCTCGCTCCGGCCCGCCGCGCCCACGCGCGGGCTGAAGGTGATGCCCACGAAGGCCGACTGTCCCGCCGGCACCGTCACGCTGGCCGGCGCCTGCGCCAGGGTGAAGTAGCCACCCTGCGCCGTCGTCAGGTTCAGGTTGTTGACGAGCACGCTGTCACGGCAGCGGTTGATGACCTCCACCGGCCGCGTCGCCGTCATGCCCTCGGCCACCACGCCGAAGTCCAAATCACGCGGCTTCACCGCCACACAGGACGTGCCGCCCTCGCCCGCGAGCGACACCTTGGGGCCCGGCGCGGAGGAGCCCTGCTCGCGCACGCCCACCTCCACGCGCCCCTCGCCCGCGCGCCCCAGCACCACCGGGGTGAAGGCCACGCGCACCTCCACGCTCGCGCCCGCCGCCAGGAGGCCGCCGCTGAGCACGGGCTCGCTCACCACGCGGTACACGCCGCCCGGGTTGAGCTGCAGCTCCACGCCGGACCAGCGCAGGGACTCGGTGCCCTGGTTGCGCACCGTGATGGACTGCTCCGCGCTGGCGCCCAGCGCCACGCGCCCGAAGTCCAGCCGCAGCGGCGTCACCTCCAGCTTGGACGCCACGCCCATGCCCTTGAGCGGCACCACCGCCGGCTCACAGCCCTCGCACACGGCGATGTGCAGCTCCGCCGCGGCCGCGCCCAGACGACGGGGCGCGAAGGCCACCGACAACACCCGCTCCTCGCCCGGCGCCAGCGTGGGCGCCTCGCCGTGCTCCGCGGTGAACTGGTCCAGGTCCGCGCCCTGCACCGACACCGCCAAGGGCGTCTCCACGTCGGAGGGGTTCTTCACCGTCACCTGGCGCATCTCCACGAAGCCCATGGCCACGTTGCCGAAGTCCAGCTCCGTCAGCGGCACCTCCACGAAGGCCTTCACGCCCCGGCCGGACACCGGCACCTGCCCCTGGGCGTCCGCGTCCGTGATGAGCTCCAGCGAGCCCTGCACCGAGCCCTCGACCTCGGGCTTGAAGTGCACCTCGATTTCGCGCTCGGCGCCGGCGCCCAGCGTGAAGGGCTCGAACGGCGGCACCGTGACATTGGGGATGGTGGAGGTGACGCCCTCGACGCGGTACGACGCGCGGCCGCCGTTGGTCACCTTCAGCTTGAAGCTCTTGGTGCGGCCCAGCGCGGCGGGGCCGAAGTCGATGGTCTCGGGGCGCACCACGAAGGCGCTCTTCGCCCGCTGCGACGACGGGCGCTCGCATCCCGTCCCCACCACCAACGCCACCGCCACCCACGCCACCCAGAACAGACGTCTCATCGTTGCTGCCTCCCCACGACTCCCGAGCCCGGATTCCGCACGGCCTCGCACCCGCGCGATTCCGGCGGAGGGGGCGCTTTGCAACCCAGGTGCCCGACGCATGGCGGCGACAGACGTCCACCGGCCAACGTGGCAACTCTTGGGCGTGTTTGGGGAAAGGGGTTCTCCGCCGTGGGAAGAACGTTTCCCTGGGGGCGGGTGGGACTGGAATTACTTCAGGAACACCAGGTGACAGTCGGGACAAACCACCAGCCCGCCGTGGGCACCCGAGCGCCTCAGGGCGCGGGCTTCGACTGCGGGGCGCGCAGGCGCTCCAGCACGCCCGTTCCCCAGAGGACGCCCACCATGCACACCAGGGCGCCCGTCACGGCCAGGGGCGAGACGGCCTCATCCAGCAGCACCGCCGCCAGCACCCACGAGAAGACCGGCGTCGACTGGGTGGCGACCCCGCCGGCCACCGCGGTGACGTAGCCCAGGGCATACGTGAAGGCCATCTGCGCCACCACGGAGGAAACGCCCACGCCCAACAGCGGAAGCACGACATCCCAGCCGAGCGGCCTCCAGTCCGCGAGCGCGAAGGGCAGGCTGAAGAGCAGGCCGAACAGACAGAAGGAGAGGAACACCGTGGCCGCGTCCGTCTCGTGCCGCAGCGCGCGCACCGCCACCACGGCCGCGCCGCCCAGCACCGCCGACGCCATGCCCGCCCACGCGCCCAGCCCCAGCGTCAGCGACACGTCCTGGGCCACCGTGCTCCACATGACGAGCCCCGCGCCCGCCGTGGTGAGCACCAGCCCCGCGAGCAGCGCCCCCGTCACGCGCTCGCCCAGGAACAGCCAGCCGATGATGGCCGCGTAGATGGGCCAGCACGCGTTGAGCAGCACCGCGGGCCCCACCGACATCCGGTCCAGCGCCACGAAGTAGAGGTAGACGGCCGCGCCGCCGAAGATGCCGCGCAGCGCCCACAGGTGGACGCGCCCGAAGCGGGGCCTGCGCCGCATCAGCGGGAAGAACAGCGCGAGGAACAGCAGGCCGATGGCGAAGCGCCCGGACGCCACCTGGCCCGGGGACAGGCGACCGGCCAGCAGACGGGTGCACAGCGCCATCACCGCGAACAGCACGCTCGCGAAGACGAGCAGCGGCGTGCCGCGGTAGCGCACGGGGAGGACCCAGCGGGAGGACATAGGAGGAGGCGCCCCTCTACCGGAAACCCGGGCGGGGCTCCAGCGGCCCCGGGTCGCCCGCTCGGATGGCTGGCACGGGTGGGAGTGGGAGCGCAACGCCACGCGTTGAGGACCATCCACCCTCCTCTCCAGGTTTTTTGAGCTACCGGAGCACCTGTTCAGTGGTAGATCGCCCGCCCATCATGTCCGAGCCCGACGTCATCTCCCTCCGAGGCGCCAAGGAGCACAACCTCAAGAACGTCTCCCTGGACATCCCCAAGAAGAAGCTGGTCGTCTTCACGGGGGTCTCCGGGTCCGGCAAGAGCTCGCTCGCCTTCGACACGCTCTACGCGGAAGGCCAGCGCCGCTACGTCGAGAGCCTCTCCGCCTACGCCCGTCAGTTCCTGGGGCAGATGGAGAAGCCCAAGTACGACACCATCCGGGGCCTGTCGCCCACCATCTCCATCGAGCAGAAGGCGGCCAGCAACAACCCCCGCTCGACGGTGGGCACCGTCACCGAGGTGCACGACTACCTGCGCGTGCTCTACGCCTCCATCGGCGTGCAGCACTGCCCCAACTGCGGCCGCAAGGTCGGCAAGCAGAGCGCGCAACAGATTGTCGACGAAATCCTGAAGATGCCCTCGGGCAGCAAGCTCCAGGTGCTGGCGCCGCTGGTGACGAACCGCAAGGGCGAGCACAAGGACCTGCTCACCGAGGCACAGAAGCGCGGCTTCTCCCGCGCGCGCATCGACGGGGCGCTCAAGAGCCTGGAGGAGCGCATCGAGCTGGACAAGAAGTCCAAGCACGACATCGAGCTGGTCATCGACCGGCTGGTGCTCAAGGCGGACATCAAGACGCGACTGACGGACTCGGTGGAGACCGCGCTGCGCGAGGGCAAGGGCACGCTCATCATCACCAACGAGTCGGGCGCGGCGAGCGCCGACCGGGTGATGAGCGAGCTCAACGCATGCCCCGCCTGCGGCATCTCCTTCGGGGATCTGACGCCCGCGTCGTTCTCCTTCAACAACCCGCTGGGCATGTGCACGGACTGCAACGGCCTGGGCACCCGGCCGGAGATGGACCCGGACCTCATCGTGCCGGACCCGTCGCGCAGCATCCGCGACGGCGCCATCGAGCCCTGGGCCAACGGGATGAACCGCGGCGAGGGCTGGACGGCGGACTTCGTGGAGAGCCTGTCCAAGGCGTTCAAGATTGATCTGGACGTGCCCTACGGGAAGCTGTCGAAGCGCGAGCGCGACACGCTGATGAACGGCGCCAAGGGCAAGAGCTTCACCGTCGAGTGGGGCGACAACGGCAAGTACAAGATGGAGTGGGAGGGACTCGTCGAGCGCATGATGCGCAACTTCAAGACGACGACGTCCGAGGCCCGCCGCACCGAGCTGCAGAAGTACTTCAGCAACAAGCCCTGCCCCACCTGCAAGGGAGAGCGCCTGCGCCCCGAGAGCCGCGCGGTGAAGGTCCACGCGCACTCGATTGTCGAGCTGAGCCGGCTGACCATCGCGGACGCGCTCGCGTTCCTGGGCGCGCTGGCGCTGTCCGAGCACGAGCGGAAGATCGCCACCGAGCTGCTCAAGGAGATCCGCAGCCGCCTGTCGTTCCTGGTCGACGTGGGCCTGGGCTATTTGATGTTGGACCGCACCGCGTCCACGCTGTCGGGTGGCGAGAGCCAGCGCATCCGGCTGGCGTCGCAGATGGGCAGCGAGCTGACGGGCGTCATCTACATCCTGGACGAGCCCTCCATCGGCCTGCACCAGCGCGACAACGGCAAGCTGCTCACCACGCTCAAGCGCCTGAGGGATTTGGGCAACTCCGTCATCGTCGTGGAGCACGACGAGGAGACGATGGAGGACGCGGACTGGCTGGTGGACTTCGGCCCGGGCGCGGGGGAGCTGGGCGGCCAGGTGGTGTCCCAGGGCACGCCCAAGCAGGTGATGGCGGACGAGAACAGCCTCACCGGCGGCTACCTCTCCGGGCGGCTGGAGATTGAGATCCCCGAGCAGCGCCGCGCGCCCAACCCCAAGCACCAGCTGGTGATTCAAGGCGCGAAGGAGAACAACCTCCGGGACGTGGACGCGGTGATTCCGCTGGGCATCTTCACCGCCGTCACCGGCGTGTCCGGCGCGGGCAAGTCCACGCTCATCAACGAGATCCTCTACCCCGCCCTGGCCAGGCACCTGTACGACAGCCGCGAGTCGCCCGGGAAGCACAAGGCGGTGCTGGGCTTCGAACACCTGGACAAGGTCATCGACATCGACCAGCGGCCCATCGGCCGCACGCCGCGCAGCAACCCCGCCACGTACACCAAGGTGTTCGACGCCATCCGCGAGGTGTTCGCGATGACGCCGGAGGCGCGCGCGTTCGGCTACGGGCCGGGCCGCTTCAGCTTCAACATCAAGGGCGGCCGCTGCGAGTCGTGCGAGGGCGACGGCGTCAAGCTGGTGGAGATGCACTTCCTGGCGGACGTGTACGTGCCCTGCGAGGTCTGCAACGGCAAGCGCTTCAACGAGGCGACGCTGCGCGTGCGCTACAAGGGCAAGAACATCGCGGAGACGCTCGACATGAGCGTGCGCGAGGCCCAGGAGCACTTCGGCGCGCACAAGGACATCATGCGCGTGCTGCAGACGCTGGGCGACGTGGGCCTGGGCTACATCCGCCTGGGACAGCCCTCCCCCACCCTGTCCGGCGGCGAGGCCCAGCGCATCAAGCTGGCGCGCGAGCTGGCGCGCGTGGCCACGGGCCGCACGCTCTACATCCTGGACGAGCCCACCACGGGTCTGCATTTCGAGGACATCCGCAAGCTGTTGTCCGTGCTCAACCGGCTGGTGGCCGCCGGCAACAGCGTGCTCGTCATCGAGCACAACCTGGATGTCATCAAGAGCGCGGACTGGCTCATCGACATGGGGCCCGAGGGCGGCGCCGGCGGAGGCCAGGTGCTGGCCGTGGGCACCCCGGAGAGCGTGGCCAAGGTGCAGGCCAGCCACACCGGCCGCTACCTGGCGCACGTGCTGGGCAAGTCCCGGCGCGCCCGCGTGGGCAAGCGCGTGGCGGACCCGAGGCCCGCCCAACCCGGCGCGACGGGCTGATTACACACACACCGGCCGCTTCCAGAACATGGAGCGGGGGGCGGGGGTGCCTTCATTCACCCCCTACCCCCCGTCCACCTTGGAGGAAGACTTCACAGGTGGGGTGTGAGACGCGAAATCAGTTTCAGCCGCGTGTCACATGATAGGGCCCCATCAATTCCTGTCAAACAGGCCCAGTCCGCTTAAGTTGCATCAATAAACACGCACTCGCATCGGAACGCGCGGGGCAAGCTCGCGCGAGAATTCCGGTGCGGCTGCGCCGAGGGCGCGAGGCACGCGACACACGCCGCATCGCGGCAGGACAAGGCAGGCAGCCCGAGCCAAGGCCGCCCCACCGTATGGGGAGGGGCCGCCCGGGGTGGCGGAGTGACGTCGGACGCGGGGCTTCGGTGGAGTCCGGCGCGCGCGTTGGGTAGGGTTGGGCCCCTTGCCTTCCAGGCGCCCCCACCTTTCGCCACCAGGGAGCACCCCGACTCATGGCTGAGAGTCCCGCGGTACCGCAGAACAACAAGTTCCCGCCGCAGATACCGTTCATCATCGGCAACGAGGCGTGTGAGCGCTTCAGCTTCTACGGGATGCGGAACATCCTCACGGTGTTCCTCATCGACTACCTGCTGCGCAACGCGGTGCCCGACACGGGGCTGCGCGAGGCCCAGGGCAAGAGCCTGATGCACACCTTCATGGCGGGGGTGTACTTCTTCCCGCTCATCGGTGGGTACCTGGCGGACCGCTTCTTCGGGAAGTACCGCACCATCCTCTGGCTGAGCATCGTCTACTGCATCGGCCACGCGCTGCTCGCCGTCTTCGAGAACAACGCCACGGGCTTCTACACGGGCCTGGCCCTCATCGCCGTGGGCAGCGGCGGCATCAAGCCGTGCGTCGCGGCCATGGCGGGAGACCAGTTCAACGAGTCCAACAGCCACCTGGTGAAGAAGCTCTTCGCCATCTTCTACTGGACCATCAACTTCGGCTCGTTCTTCGCGTCGCTGTTCATCCCGCTGCTGCTCAAGAACTTCGGCCCGTCGGTCGCCTTCGGAATCCCGGGCGTGCTGATGTTCATCGCGACGGTCATCTTCTGGGCGGGCAGGCGCCACTACGTGATGGTGCCGCCGACGGGGGCCAACCCGCACTCGTTCCTCAAGGTGGTGAGCAGCGCGCTGAAGAACCGGGGCCAGGGCGGCCACTGGCTGGACGGCGCCAAGTCCACGCACCCCGACGAAGCCGTGGAGGGCGCCAAGGCGGTGTTCCGGGTGAGCGGGCTGATGCTGCCCTTCGTGCCCTTCTTCTGGATGCTGTTCGACCAGAAGGCGTCCACGTGGGTGGTGCAGGCGCGCGCCATGGACCTGAACGTGGCCGGGTACGAGTTCCAGCCCAGCCAGATGCAGTTCGTCAACCCGATGCTGGTGATGCTGCTCATCCCCTTCCTGACGGCGGTGGTGTACCCGCTGTTCCAGCGCTCGGGGTGGGAGCTGACGCCGCTGCGGCGCATGCCGCTGGGGCTCGTCTTCGGCGCGCTGTCGTTCATCATCGCCGGCTTCTTCCAGGTGGCGATGGAGGGCGGCACGACGCTGAACATCGCGTGGCAGATTCTGCCGTACGTGGTGCTGACGCTCGGCGAAATCCTGATGTCCACCACGGGCCTGGAGTTCGCGTACACGCAGGCGCCCCGGCAGATGAAGGGCACCATCCAGAGCGTGTGGCTGGTGACGAACACGCTGGCCAACGTGGCGGTGGCCATCGCCGCGGCGCTCAACGTCTTCTCCGGCTCCGGGCAGTTCTTCTTCTACGCGGGCATGGCCCTGGTCGCCGCCGTGGGCATGGCGCTGGTGGCCCGCCGCTACGTGGTGCGCGACTGGTACCAGACCTCCGCGCCGCTCCCCACCGAGGAGCGCAGCGCGGCGGGAATCACGGCGAAGTCGGCCTGAAGAAACAGCGACGCCGGAGCCCTCCACGTGAGAGGCGCTCCGGCGTCGGGTGCTTCGTCGAAGTCCAAGGGGCGCGCTTCTCTTTCAGGGAGGCGCGCCCCTCGTCGTTTCGGGACTCAGGCCGCGGCCACCGAGGAGCCGCCCTGGGCCTGCTCGTGGGTGGGCGAGGCGGGCTTCACCTCGTCGGTGCCGTGCATCATCTTCTTCAGGACGGGCGAGACGACCAGGAGGATGAGGCCGGCGATGCCCGTGCCGATGGAGATGTAGAGGAACACGTCGAACTCGCCCAGCTTCTCCGAGTAGCCGCCGATGACGCCGGACAGCTTGTTGGCCGCCGCGTTCGCCAGGAACCACACGCCCATCATCGCGGAGACGATGCGCTGGGGCGCGACCTTGGTCACCATGGAGAGGCCCACCGGGGACAGGCACAGCTCGCCCATGGTGTGGAACAGGTACGCCAGGATGACCCAGTACGCGGCCGCCTTGCCCGCCGCCTCGCTCTGGTTGGAGGCGCCCAGCATGAAGACGAAGCCGATGGAGAGGAACACCAGGCCCAGGCCCATCTTCACCGGGATGCTCGGGTCCTTGCCGCGCGCGGCAAGCCACCCCCACAGCCCCGCGAACACCGGCGCCAGCGCGACGATGAAGAGCGAGTTGAAGTTCTGGAACCAGGTGGTGGGGACCTCGCCGAACAGGATGTGCCGGTCCACCTTCTCGTTCGTGTAGAGGTTCATCAGACCGCCGGCCTGCTCGAAGCCCGCCCAGAAGGCGACGACGAAGAGGGCGATGATGAAGATGACGATGATGCGGTCGACCTCCTCGCGGCTGAAGCCCTTCTTCTCCCCGCCGCCCTGCGCCACCTGCGCCTGCGCCGAGGGCTTCACGGGGGCCAGGCCCACCTCGCCCAGCAGCTTCTTCTGCAGCGCGAGGAAGGCCACCAGGCCCAGGAACATGCCCACGCCCGCGGAGCCGAAGCCCCAGTGCCAGCCGACCTTCTCACCCAGCGTGCCGCAGATGAAGTTGCCGAGCATCGCGCCCAGGTTGATGCCCATGTAGAAGATGGTGAAGGCACCATCCCGACGGCCGTCACCCGGCGCGTACAGCCCGCCCACCATGGTGGAGATGTTCGGCTTGAAGAAGCCGTTGCCGATGATGAGGAAGCCCAGGCCCACGTAGAACATCATCACGCTGGGGAGCGCGAGGACCAGGTGGCCTATCATCATCAACACGCCACCGAGCACCACCGCCCGGCGCTGCCCCATGAAGCGGTCCGCCAGGAAGCCGCCGACGATGGGCGTCAGGTACACCAGGCCGGTGTACGTTCCGTAGAGGCTGAGCGCTTCGCTCTTGCTCCACCCGAAGCCCCCGTTGACCTGGCTCGTGAGGAATAGGACGAGCAGGCCGCGCATGCCGTAATACGACATGCGCTCCCACATTTCGGTGAAGAACAGGAGGTACAACCCTCGCGGGTGCCCCTGACGGGCAGCGCCCGCGGCTACGGTTCCTTGCATGCCGAGGTTTCCTTCGGTGGGTGGATGGGGTGTGACGTAAAGAGCACTTGACTGTAGCAGACCCAACGACAGCCGTGCGTGAGTGGACAACGGGGACGGCCGAGAATTCCCCCGTCCCCCGCCCCGCCCTCCGGACGTCACGCCGCGTCGAGTCGAGCCGCCGCCCGCCGGAAGCAGCTCAGCCCAGCCGGCCCACGCGGGGCTCGGACTGTCCCTCGGCGCCGCCGCTCGACGAGGAGCGCCCGGGAGGACGCAGGGGCAGTCGAACCTCCACCTGGGTGCCCTTGCCCGGCGCGCTGCTCAGGTCGATGCGGCCGCCGTGACGCACGATGATGCGCCGGCTCAGGGCCAGCCCCAGCCCCGTGCCCTCCCCCGCGGCGCGGGTGGAGAAGAAGGGCTGGAACAGCCGCTCCATGTCCTCCTGGCGGATGCCCACGCCGTTGTCGCTGATGGTGACGACGGCCTCGTCGCCCTGGCAGGACGTGGCCACGCGCACCCGGCCGTGCTCGCCCACCGCGCGCAGCGCGTTGTCCAGCAGGTTGAGCCACACCTGGTTGAGCGAGCCCGGGTCTCCCTGCACCGGCAGCGTGCACTCGTAGGCGCGCTCCACCGTCACGCCCGAAGGCACGCGCCACATGAGCACGCCCAGCGTGGAGTCCAGCAGCGTGTCCAGGGACAGCATCACCGGCGTGTCGGTGGTGCGGGTGAAGGACAAGAGCGACTCGGCGAGGTGGCGGATGCGCTGGCCGCACTCCTCCATCACCTCCACCATGGCGCGGCTCATCTGCGCGTCCGGCGTGTCGGCCACCAGCACCTCTTTCAGCGGCGTCAGCGCGTTCATCAACCCGTTGAGCGGGTTTCTGACCTCGTGCGCGAAGCCGGAGGTGAGCAGGCCGATGGCCGCCAGCCGCTCGTTCTCCGCGGAGCGGATGGCCGCCTCGCGCAGGCGCAGCTGCGTCTCGATTCGCGCCAGCAGCTCGCGCGGGCTGAAGGGCTTGCCCAGGTAGTCGTTGGCGCCCGTGCCCAGGGCCTCCACCTTCGCGGAGACCTCCTGGCGCGCGGTGAGGAGGATGACGGGGATGTCCACCGTCTGCGGATGCGCGCGCAGGGCCTCGAGCATCTGCAGGCCCGAGAGCACCGGCATCATCACGTCCGACACGATGAGCTCCGGCCGCTCGGCCAGGGCGCGCTGGCGGCCCTCCTCCCCGTTGATGGCCTCCATCACCCGGTAGTGCTGCTTGAGCAGCCCCGCGATGAAGCCGCGAATCTCCGCGTCGTCCTCCACCACCAGGATGCGCGGCGCGTCCGGCCCCGGCCCGGCATGGTCTCTCGCCGGCAGCGCCGAGGCGTTGCGCCCGTTGTCCGGCACGCCCGCGTCCAGCGAGGGGTACGAGCCCGAGATTCGCCGCTCGCGCCGCACCGGCATCTCCGCGCGGCGCCGCTCGCGCAGCTCCTCGCGGATGTGCGCTCTCCCCTTGGGCAGGCGCACGTGGAAGGTGGAGCCCTGGCCCAGCTCGCTCGTCACGTGGATGCCGCCCTCGTGCAGCTCCAGCGTCTCCTTCACCAGCGCCAGGCCGATGCCCGTGCCGCCGAAGCGGCGGGTGCCGCTGTTGTCCGCCTGGGCGAAGCGGTCGAAGATGACCTTCGTGTCCGGGGCGGAGATGCCCTGGCCGGTGTCCACCACGTCCACCCAGACGTCCTTCTCGTCCTCGTGCACGCGCACCGTCACCCCGCCGGCCTGGGTGAACTTCAGCGCGTTGGACAGGAGGTTCTGGAAGACGATGTCCATGCGCTCGTGGTCCACCTCCACGGGCGTCACCGCCTGGCCCTCCAGCTTCAGCCACACGCCCTGCCGCTCCGCCATGGCGAGGAACGGCGGCAGCACGGTGCTCAGGAAGGCGTGCAGTTCCAGGGGCTGGTAGCGCAGCCGCGCCTTGCCCGACTCGAGCTGGGCCAGGTCCAGCAGGTTGTTGATGAGGCGCAAGAGGCGCTGCGCGCTGCGCTCCATGGTGGCCACGTGCTGCATGACCACCTCCGGGTTGTTCTCCTCGCCGCGGCGCTCCAGCGACTCGAGCGTCAGCAGGATGAGCGTGAGCGGCGTGCGCAGCTCGTGGCTGACGTTGTCGAAGAACTCGCTCTTGAGCCGGTCCAGCTCCTGCTGGCGCACCAGCGCGTCGCCCAGCTTGCCGTTGGCCTCCTTCAGCTCCTGGGTGCGCTCGGCCACGCGGTCCTCGAGGGCCACGTTGGCGCGGAAGATCTCGTCGTAGCGCTGCTGCAGCTCCGACAGCGAGCCCATGATGGCCTGGTTCTGCGAGCGCAGCGCCTCGTCCTTGCCCTTCAGCTCGCGCCGCCCGTCCAGCCAGCCGCCCACCGCGAAGCCCGCCGTGGCGAGCGCCCCCACGCAGAACACCGGGTGGCCCAGCCCCACCGCCGTCGCGGCCAGGCCACACACCGTGCCCAGCACCAGGCCCAGGTGGTGGCCCCACAGCGACGGAGGGTCCGTCCACGTCAGGTGGTAGCGGCACGCGGGCGCGCCGTGCACCTGGCACTCCAGCTCCCGCACCTCCGCGGGCGCCAGCCCCCAGATGGTGGGGAACGACGCGAACTGGCCCATCCGCAGCTCGCAGATGTTGCGGTCCTGCTCGACGATGCTGCTGCGGTACGTCAGGTCCAGCCGCTCGCGCTCCAGCCGCTCCACGGTGAAGTGGCCCACGCGGTTGTAGCTGGGGGAGAACTCAATGGTCTGCCGGTAGCACATGCGCGGCGAGCCGACCGCGCGCAGCATGTAGAAGACGAAGCCGAGCGCCTGGGGCGACGCGGTGAACAACCCCGCCTGCCGCATGAACTGCGGGTCCCCCGACTCCTGCTGGAGCATCGCCGCCACGCGCTCGAGGAAGCGCAGCGAGACGAAGTTCGTCGGCGTGCGCATGTACTCCAGCGGAAGGCCGAAGCCGTGGCGCGCCCAGGCGCGCTGCAGCCGCTCACCGCCGTAGCGCTGCTCGAAGTACAAGAGCAGCGTGGAGGTGGCGCGGGTCCCCACCTCGGGCGCGTTGTCGGGCGTCTGCGCGTCCTCCCGCTGTGGGGCACTGTCACTCAAGGCCGGGTTCCCTCCGTCACCAGCGTCACCGCATACTTGAGTCCGGCGGGGTCCGCCAACATGGCCAGGAAGTCGCGGCAGTGGGCCTGGTACGGCTCCAGGCCTCCGAAGGCGGGCGCGGCCACCGGGGCCAGCGCGGCGAAGCGCACCTCCCAGTCCCGCATCAGCCGGGCGTCCGCGGCCCCGGCCACCAGGTAGAACGGCAGCAGGTGCACCTTCACGTCCACGAGCCCCGCCTCGCGGAACTCCGAGAAGAGCTTGCGCCCGACGTGCAGATCGAACCCCCTCGTGGCCAGCGCGTCGACGATGCGCTGGGTGCCGTCACGCAGCGCGTCGGAGAAGGGCCAGTTCTGGAAGCCCAGCCCGTCGATGTCCGACACCACCACCTTGCCGCCCGGCCGGGTGACGCGCATCAGCTCCGCGAGCGCCACGGGCCGGTCCGGCAGGTACTCGAAGACGTACTGGCTCCAGACGTAGTCCACCGACGCGTCCGGCAACCCGGTGCGGCGGATGTCCGCCTGATGGAAGCGCAGCCAGGGACGGTGGGCGTTGCGCAGGGAGGCCTCGCGCAGCCGGTCCTCGTTGAGGTCCACGCCCGTCACGTGGCCGGTGGGGCCGACCAGGTCCGCCATCGTCTCGGAGATGCCGCCGGGGCCGCAGCCCGCGTCGAGCGCGCGCGCCCCGGTGCCAAGCCCCGTGGCGCCCAGGAGGGTCCGCATGTTGTCGGACGCGCCTTCCTGCGCGAGCAGCCGACGTCCCTCTTCCGTGGACTCCATCAAGTACATGAAGGGTCCTCGGGTGACGGCTGGGCGGCGGCGCGGCGCGGGCGGCTGAGCCGCTCGAAGAGCGAGCGCCACAAGTCACACCAGCGGCGGACCATGGAGCGGTGGAAGATCCACTCGCAGAAGCGTCCCTGCCCCACGAAGCCCATCGACGCGAGCAGCGGCGCGTCCTCGTCCGCCACCAGGCCCACCGCCGAGGGCCGGCCCCGCGCGCGGGCGTGGGCGATGCACCGGTGGACCAGGGCCTCCAGCGCCTGCTTCGCCAGCGGATGCGAGCGGTCCGCCACCTCCAGCCAGAAGCCGTTGGTGACCTCGATGTAGCTCAGGCCCGGGGAGGCCTCCTCCACCAGCGCCAGCGCCAGCGGGCCGTCTTCCCCGTCCACCACGAACATGCGCCGGTCCCGGTACAGCCCCGCGGCCGCGAAGCGCGCGCGCATCTGGTCCTCCGCGTCCGGCTCCGCCTGGAGGTCCTCCGCCAGCACGCGGACCACCTCGCCCCGGGCGCGCAGGTGCGCCTCCAGCCAGGCGCGGTCCGCTTGCGTCCCCTCGCGCACCGTCAGCGTCGTCGCCGGGGCCTGGGGCGCCAGTTCCAGGGGCAGCCGCATGTAGTGGAAGGCGCGCAGCATGCTGAAGCCGCGGTTCTCCATGACGCGGGCCAGCCACGTGCCCAGCCGGTTGGGCCACCGGTTGTCGCTGCGCCACATGTAGCGCAGGAACTCCACGTCCTCGATGGCCTCGCCCATCTCCACCGCGAGCGCCGTCAGGTCGTTGGCGATCTGCTCGTGCCGGTGGTAGCCGGGCCGCACCGCCAGGTGCTGCACCAGCCACGAGCGCGAGTGCATCCTCAAGCCGCCCACGTGGCCCATGATGGCGCCCGCATCCGCGTAGAGGATGGAGCGGCCCAGGTCCTTGGCCTCCGCGAGCCGCCGGTGGGTGTGCTCCAGAGCGTCCAGGTAGCCCGCCTCGCCGCCGAACGGGTAGTCCGGATGGAAGGTGTAGTGGGACTCCTCCATCATCTTCCAGATGTCCGCCAGCTTCTCCTGGCCGCCGTCGCGCGAGGCCCCGCTGCGTGACGCCATGAAGGCGTCATGGATGGCGTCGCGAATCTTCGTCGGCACCTCGAGCAGCCGCACGCCGCAGCGGTACGGGCGCAGGCTCCGGTCGAACCGGCTGTCGGTGTTGACCGCGTCCACCGAGCGGACCTCCGCGCGGCACGGCACCTCCGAGCCGTCCGGCAACAGGAGCGACACGTCCAGCTGGGAGCCGGCGGGCAGCACCTCGCAGGACGCGTCGAACGGGAACGCGAAGCCGCGGCCGCTCAAATCCAGCACCGAGCGGGTGATGCGCTCGCCGTTGATGGGCGCGTGGAAGGTGACGAGGAAGCGGTGGTCGGGCCCCAGCCGGAAGCGCTGCAGGCCGCGGCGGTTCTGCAGCCCCACCGAGCGCGGCACGCTCAGCGCCACGTCGTTGTCGCCCCGGCGCAGCACGCTGGTGGCGCCCGAGTAGCTCTGTCCGCCGACCTCGAAGGAGAGCTGCAGCACGTCCCCCACGTCCGCGGGGAACGCGCCGTCATTGAAGCCGCGCAGCACCGCGCGCCCGTCCTGCAGCTCCACCACGGGCGCGTCCAGGCGGAAGTGGGAGGACGGCGTGTCCAGGTAGTGCAGCCAGATGGGCGTCTCGCGGCGCACCGCCTTGCGCAGGAGCGCCAGGACGATGACCGGGTCCCTCATGCGGGAGGTCGGCGCGGTCACCGGCTCGTCCAGTCCCTCGCCCCAGGTGATGCCCAGCCGCAGGTAGGGCTGCTGGGTGGCGTGGACCTGCTGGGCGTGGCGGATGAACGCGCGCGGGACCTGGAGCACCGTCTTGCCGTGGCGCTCGAAGACCAGGTCCTCCAGCGCGGTGCCCTGGATGAACGCGCCGATGGACGCGGTGAGCGGCACGCGCAGCGCGGCGCCGAAGTTGCCCACGTCCAGGCAGCCAGCGGGGTACGTCACGCCGTTGAGCCGGAAGCGCACCGCCAGGGTGCTGGCGGGCGTCACCCGGGCCGAGGAGCGGTGCTGGAGGATGCTGGTGAGCCGGCGGCCCAGCTCCGACACGGTGAGGCTGTCATCCAGCGTATTGAAGACATGCCCTTCGGCCGCGGTCTCCACGAGTTCCTCGAGCCCCTGGCGGTCCGACTGCGAACAGACGAAGACGCGCACGGCCTCGGGCGCGGCCCGGTCGACATGTCTCAAGAAGCGCCGCGCGTTCTCCGGAGGAGCGATGATGAGGGTGGGCGCCGTGGACTCCATGCGCCGCGTGGCTTCCACCTGGGACTCCACCGCGACAACCCGGTGGACGCCCAGGACCTCGGCCAGCGCGGCGCGCCGGCCCTCGTTCGGATGCACAATCAGGACGTCCTGAGTGGGGACACTCATGCTCTCTCCTCGACGGGAAAGGCGTTCAAATGGAGAAGGGGCAGGGCCACTGCCTGCCCACGGCCACGGGTCCGGTGCCGCCCCCTCTCCACCAGCCGATCGCGTGTTCTCGACCCCGAATGTGTGGCTTGTCCAAGCTCGACAGCAAGGCGACTGCTCCCCCGGGCCGACCCGGAGGATTGCGCGCAGTCTACCCTCTCCGCGCCGTCAGGTGATGCGGGCATGCGCCTCGCTTGCACGAAGTGGGACGGTGGCAGAGTCGACCCAGGGAACGCCAGCGCCGGCCATCCGTCCGCCCGGCAGCCAACTTCCGACGATGTGGCCCAACCCCGCCGGGCGAGTTAAGTGTCGACCAGGCAAGGAGGTGCCATGGGCACCGAGGTGGATTACGCGCGGGAAATCGAGGAGCTCAAGCGTTCCATGAACGCTGTGATTCTTGCGCACTACTACCAGGAGAGCGAAGTCCAGGACGTGGCGGACTTCGTCGGGGACAGCCTCGCGTTGGCGCAGGCGGCGGAGCGCACCCAGGCGGACGTCATCGTCTTCTGTGGCGTGCACTTCATGGCGGAGACCGCGAAAATCCTGAATCCCTCGCGGCAGGTGCTGTTGCCGGACCTGAAGGCGGGCTGTTCGCTGTCGGACCGGTGTCCGCCGGCGGCCTTCAAGGTCTTCAAG
The DNA here is from genome assembly GCF_006518215.1 of Myxococcus sp. AB025B. Taxonomy (NCBI): domain Bacteria; kingdom Pseudomonadati; phylum Myxococcota; class Myxococcia; order Myxococcales; family Myxococcaceae; genus Myxococcus; species Myxococcus sp. AB025B. Next base: position 4,758 of record NZ_SRLW01000125.1, on the reverse strand, counting down.
GAGAAGCATCCGGGCGCCTTCGTGGTGAGCTACGTGAACAGCTCCGCCGCGGTGAAGGCGATGAGCGACGTCATCTGCACGTCCTCCAACGCGGTGAAAATCGTCAACCAGGTCCCCCGCGACCGGCAGATCCTCTTCGCGCCGGACCAGCACCTGGGCCGCCACGTCATGAAGCAGACGGGGCGGGACATGGTGCTGTGGCCGGGCAGCTGCATCGTCCACGAAATCTTCAGCGAAAAGAAGCTGGTGGAGCTGAAGGTCCTCCACCCGGACGCGGAGGTGGTGGCCCATCCGGAGTGCGAGGCGCCGGTGCTGCGGCACGCGGACTTCATCGGCTCGACGAAGGGCATCCTCGACCACGTCATCAAGAGCCCGAAGGAGAAGTTCATCGTCGTGACGGAGGCGGGCATCCTCCATCAGATGAAGAAGGGCGCGCCGCACAAGCACTTCATCCCCGCGCCGCCGGACAACGGCTGCGCGTGCAACGAGTGCCCGTACATGCGGCTCAACACGATGGAGAAGCTCTGGAAGTGCATGAAGGAGCGCACGCCGGAGCTGACGATGCCGGAGGACCTGCGGGAGGCGGCCCGCGCTCCGTTGCAGCTCATGCTGGAGTGGTCCAGATAGAGCGGAATCTGTCGTCACAGCGGACATTTGCCAACTCGCGTCTTGCGCCGGGAAGGCCAGGGTGCAATGGAGCATCCGTGGCCTTCCGATTTCTCGCAGTTCCGTCGCACCGACTGGTGGAGCATCCCCAGTCGCTGCCGGTCGATGAGCGCCTCGAGCCGGACCTGCCGCCGGTCCATGAGGCGGTGGAGCGCGCCCTGTCAGGCGCCGAGTTCCGTGACATGCGCGCGAAGGACCGCCTGCGCGCCCTGCTGCAGGGCGACAAGCCGCCGAAGCTGGGCGCGCCCGAAGCGGGCTTCGGCGCCTCCGCGGTGTTCGCGCAGCCGCCCCAGGATCTACCGGCGCTCTTGCGTCTGGCGGATGAGCTGGAGGGCCTGGCGCGGCGCGAGGCCGGTGAGCGCGCGCTGGTGTGGAAGTGCGGCGACTGCGGCGCCCGGTACGCGGTGCCGGTGGCGCTGGTGCGCCAGGTGTCCATCCGCTGCGAGCGGTGTGGCACCCCGGTGGAGCTCAACGCCACGCGCAGCCTCGGCGAGGAGTCCCTCATCGACCCCTTCCAGGGCGCGGTGAACGACAGCCGCAGGGAGCTGGCCGCCTTCTTCCGCGAGGCGATGGCGCGGGGCTGGCCGGTGCTCGTGGCCGAGGACCGGCGCGTCACCCCTCCGCCGCCCCAGGCCTGACGCCCGGGTGCGGCACGCGCTCGTCCAGCTCCTTCGCTGCCCCCGCTGTCGCAAGGGCGCGCTGCGTCCCGAGGCGCCCGCGCCGGTGTTGCTCTTCGGCCCGCTGCGTTGTCCGGAGTGCCGCACCAGCTACCCGGTGGCCGAGGGCGTCGCGGACCTGGTGCTGGAGCCTCCCGCCTCCGCCGGCCTGCAGCGCGGGCTGGAGAACCGCTGGGTGGCGCGCTCCTACGAGCGCTACGTGCGCCCCACCCTCCAACGCGCGCTCCTGCGTCAGCCGCTCGACGCGGACAGCGAGTACCTGCTCTACCGCAGCCTGCTGGGCACGCCCGACGGGCCGGTGCTGGACCTGGGCTGCGGCACGGGGTTGGTGGCGCGCAGGCTCGCGCGTGAGCCGGGCTTCCCGCCCGTCGCCGGACAGGACGTGAGCCCCGCGATGCTGGAGGAAGGCATGGCGCAGGCGCGCGAGGCGGGCGCGACGGTGGATTTCCTGCGAGCCCAGGCGCCCTACCTCCCCTTCCAGGACGGAGCGCTGGGGGCGGTGTTGATGGTGGACTCGCTCCACTACGTGGAGGACCTGGGCCGGCTGATGCTGGAGGTGGCGCGGGCGCTGCGGCCCGGGGGACGCTGGGTGGCGAGCACGTATGCGCCGCCTGGGTCCGCGTCGGGGCTGCTTCACCGTCGCGCGGGGCTCCATCCCAGGACCGAGGCCACGCTGCGCGCGGCGGCCGGGGCGGCGGGGCTGGTGCGCTTCGAGCGCGTGGCGCTGCCGCCGCTGCTGGTGCTCAAGGCGGAGAAGGCCTCCGCCGAGACGCTCAGATGAAGATGCCGGCGGACGCGTCGGTGCGGCGCGCCTCGTCCAGCTTCAGCTCCGCGGGCTGACCGCGCAGCGCGTCCATCACCTGCCGCTTGGGCTTGCAACGGGCGCACTCACACGTGCCCTTCTTGCACGTGCAGTCCGCCTTGCTGCCGCACTGACACTTCGCGGCCATCAGCGAGTCGAGCGCGTCGAGCGGGCGCTCCTGCTCGCCCGTGGCTGGACGGGCCTCGGTGGCCTTCGAGTCCGGGGCGGGCGTCTGGGCCTTCTCGGCCTTGGCTCGCGCGGCCTGGGCGTGGGCCTCGCAGGCGCTCGCCGCTCGGGGCGCGAGCATCAGCAGACCGCTGGCCAGCGCCGCAACCATCATCGTCGCGTTGCGTGTCATGTGCGCGCTCCTCGAGGGGCCCTCGCCCCCCGTGCTCCGGCGCCTATAGCGCAGGCCCCAACGACTGCCAAGGTCGACGGCCATACCTTTGTCTACCTCGCCGCGTCACGTCGAGCGTCCCTGTTGGCTGCTCGCCGGGCAGGGAAGCGGCGCGTACAGTCCTGCCCCTCTCGTGACGAACTCCAACGCTCGCTTTATTCACGTGACGGCCCTGGTGCTCGGCGCCCTGCCCCTGTGGGTGTCCCGCCACCTGCCCATGGTGGACCTGCCGCAGCACCTGTACCTCATCTCGGTGCTCCACCGGCTGGATGACCCGAGCACGCTGTACCCGCGGCTCTTCGAGGCGCGGCACGCCCTGACCCCGTACCTGGGGTACTACTACCTGGTCAGCGCGCTGAACTGGCTGCTGCCGCTGGACCTGGCCAACCGCGTCTTCCTCACCGCCTACGTGGTGGGCCTGCCGCTGAGCCTGGGCTTCCTGCTGCGCTCGCTGGGCAGGCCCACGTGGCCGTCGCTGCTCGCGCTGCCCTTCGCGTACGGAGACAGCTTCGGCTGGGGCTTCATCAACTACTGCGCCGCGCTGCCGCTGACGTTGCTGTGCTGTGGCTTCTTCGTGCGCGCGCTGGAGGACGAGCCCCGGCGCAGACGCTGGGCGGCGTGGCTGGCCGGGTGCCTGGTCGCGGTGCTGCTGTTCCATGTGCAGGCCTTCGGGTTCCTCGCCTTCGGGCTGCCCTGGCTGCTCGTCACCACGGCGGTGCCGGAGGACGCCACGGCGCGGGGACTCGTCGCGAGGCTCAAGCCCCGGGTGCCGGCGCTCCTGGGCGTGGTGCCCGGGGTCGCGCTGTTCCTCGGCTGGGTGGTGCTGCGCTTCGGTGAGCCGCCCGACATCCAGCCGGGGGCGCCGTGGAAGGCGTGGGGGCCGACGTTCTCGCCGCAGAACCTGGGGTGGAAGAGCTTCGCGCAGAACCGCGCGGAGCTGTTCGACGTGCTCGCCAACACCCTGCGGGATGGCTCGGACCGGTGGGCGATGTACGCGGTGGGCGCGGTGGCGCTCGCGGGTTGGGTGGCGGGGCTGGTGCGTCCGGAGGCTGGGAGCTCTCGGGGCTGGGTGACGCGCTCGCGGCTGCTGGGGTTGGGCGGGCTGGCGCTGGCCCTATACTTCCTGCTGCCGTTCGACATCCGGGGATACGTCTACTACCTGAACACGCGCTATGCGCACCTGGCGGCCGCGCTGCTGGTGGCCACGGCGCCGGCGACGGTGGCGTCGTGGCGGGTGCCGCTGCGATGGGCCGCGGGGGCGTGCGCGCTGGTGCTGGCCGTCACGCTGGGCCGGGGCTTCCGCGCCTTCTCTCGCGAGGCCGCGGAGTGGGAGGGGCTGGTGTCGGCGACGGCGTCGAAGCCCCGGGTCATGGGGCTCATCTACGACCCGGGCTCGCGCGTGGTGCGCTTCCCCGTGTTCATCCACTCGGCGGCGGTGCTCGCGCGCGAGCGCGGGGGTGTGCCCAACTTCACGTTCGCGTCCACGCCGCACTCGCCGCTGAAGTATCGCGGCGAGGTGCCGCCCACCTTCCCCTCCGAGTGGCGGCCCCAGGACGTCGATTGGGACATGCAGGGCGCCTGGTACGACACCTTCGTCGTGCGCGGCGCCCACCCGTCCCAGGTGTTCGGCGCGCGGCTCCAATCGGAGTTCGCCATCGTCGGGCAGTCGGGCCGCAGCTGGCTGGTGCGCAGGCGCTGAACGCGGCGTCCGAGGCGTTCAGCGCAAGGCTCCGCTCGACGCTCACCGAGGTCGGCCCGGCGTCGGGCGTCGCCCCACGACACTCGCACCCGAGCGCCGCGTCCCGCGCCGTCCGGAGTGTGGGCCAGTGGTCGCGCGCCCCGCGCGGACGATGCCCCGAGACACGCGGCGCGGGGTACAAGGCCCCGCATGAAATCCCCCGCCTCGGACCCTCGCTCCCTGCTGGACGCACTTCGCGCCGGCACCGCCCTGCCGGACCTCCCCGCCGACAAGGTGGAGGCCGCCCGCGCCCTCGCGCGCGAGGGCCACGTCGCCACGCCCGCCGAGCTGGAAGCCCTGCCCGAGCCCCTCGCCGCCGCCGTCCTCGAAGCCTCCGTGCTCGCAGGCCAGCCCGCGCTCGCGGAAGCCCTGTCCGCCTCCTCGGTGAAGCCGCTGGCCAAGCTCGCCAAGAAGGCCCTGTACCGCCTGCGCTCGCGCGGGGTCGCGGTGGCCGAGGCCCCGCGCGCCGCCCCCACCG
>NZ_SRLW01000124.1:0-27811 GCF_006518215.1 Myxococcus sp. AB025B | reverse complement strand
GCCGGGGGCCGGGCCGGGGCGGCGGCGAGCAGCAGTCCGGCGACGAGCAGGGGGCTCATGCTGTGGGTTCTATCCGAAAGGCCGGGGGTCCGGCGGGGCGCGGTGGAGATTTTCTTGACGCGATCTCCCGACGTGGGAGCTTGGCGGTGCTACAGGACTGTTGCTGACGGGAGCAAGGGCCGATGAACGCGGTGGCTTCGAGCTGGCGGACACTGGAGAACGTCGAGGTGGAGTGTACCCACTGCGGCATCCGGATGACCCTTCAGATGGGGAACCGGATTCGCTACTTCCGGTGTTCCGGCTGCCACCGCTGGGTCTCCAGTACCTACTCCGAGGTGTTCCGGGCGGACGCCAAGGTGCGCACCCACCCCGTGAAGGACACCGGGGCCCAGGACGAGCAGTTCATCGAGGTGAAGGACCGGCTGGAGCGCTGGCTGTCCGCCATCGAGGACCAGGACCCCTACCAACTGCTCGGCGTGTCGCCGCTGGACTCGGCGGACAAGGTGCGCGCGCGCTACCACACGCTGGCCATGGAGCGTCACCCCGACCGGGGCGGCTCCGCGGAGAAGATGCGCGAGCTGAACGTGGCCTACGAGCGCATCCTCCGCCACCAGCAGCGCAAGCGTCAGGAGGCGCTCACCTCGGGCGCGTCCGTGGTGTCGGCGTCGGTCCTGCCGGCCCGCAGCAGGTAGGCCCAGAACAGGCCCCCCAGGGACAGGCCCAGCGCGGCCTTGGCCCACGTGGGGAACAGGTCGCCCGGGGACACGTAGCCCTCCACCACGCCGATGCAGGCCAGGAAGGGAGCGCACCCCAGCACCAGCTTCACCGCCTCGCGTCCGCGCAGGGTCAACGCCTGGCTCCGGGGCAGCTCCCCGGGGTCCACCAGCGCCTGGCCCACCATCAGCCCCGCGCCTCCGGCGATGACGATGATGGACAGCTCCACCGGGCCGTGCGCGGCGATGAAGTCCAGGAAGCCCACCGTCATGCCCTCGCGGATGCACAGCGCGGTGATGGCGCCAATCTGCACGCCGTTGTTCACCAGGATGAACATCGTCCCCAGCCCCGCGAAGATGCCCATCGCGAAGGTGAGGATGGTGACGGTGAGGTTGTTGGTGGCGATGCCGGAGGATACGGAGTTGGGCGGCGCCACCGACAGGATGTCGTCCGTCCACATGCGCCCCTGGGCCACGTACTGACGCACGCCCGAGGGCACGAGCAGCTCCGCGCCGCGTGGCTCCCACAGCACCACCAGCGCGCCCAGCAGCAGTCCCAGGCAGAACAGCGCGGCGCTCGCGCCCACGAAGCCCAGCTCCCGGCGCAGCGTGCGCGGGAAGTCGCGGCGGAAGAAGCCTCGCACCGCGGCCCAGCGCTCGCGTGGAGGCTGGTAGATGGCCGCATACGCGCGCGCGCAGAGCTGGTTGAGGAAGCGGTGCGCGTCGGTGTCCGGGTAGAACGTCTGCGCGAGCGCCAGGTCGGAGGCCGCGCGGCGGTACAGCGTGTCCAGCGTGCGCAGCTCGTCCAGCGTCAGCGTGCCCGCGCGCTGGCGCTCGAGCAGCCCCTCCAGCGACTTCCAGCCCTCCCGCTTCTGGGCGACGAACGCCGTCAGCGCCTGGGCCATCCTCAGCGCTCCGTCCGCACGAGGCCGCGCAGGTGGGCCTCGATGGACGTGGAGGACGCGAGCACCCCGTCGCGCTCCGCGTCCGTCAGCCCGCCCAGCTTCTCCACCATCCGCGCGCCCATCCGGTGCCGCACGTCCGGCGCCAGCGCCGGCGCGCGCGTGAGGAACGCCAGCACCAGCTCCACCTCGTCGGGCTTCAGCGCCCGCGTCGTCGAAGGCGCGGCGCCGCTCGTCGCCTGGGGCGCCGGCTGCGTGTACTTGTCCAGGTCGATGCGCTCCTCGCGCACCAGCACCGTGCCCGCGAGCACGTCCCCCAGCCGCTGATGCCTGGGCGTGAGCAGGAGGCTGATGCAGCCCACCGCGTAGACGCCGGGCAGGAAGTCCACCGCGCGGCACAGGTTGCGCACGGCGCTCTCGTAGAGGCCCACCGGCGAGCCGTCCAGGCGCACCACGCGGATGCCCAGCGCGCGCTTACCCGGCGTCTGCCCGTGGAGGAAGACCTCGCCCAGCGTCCAGTACAGCCACTGGGTGGCGAACACGCCCACCACCAGCAGCGTCTGCCCCAGGCTCGACAGCCCCTGGAACACCCCCAGCACGTCCGACACCAGCAGCGTGAAGACGAAGTACGCCACCACCCAGAAGAAGAAGAGCAGGCTGGCGTCCACCAACCACGCCAGGCACCGGTAGCCGATTCCGGCCACGGGCAGGGAGAGCGCCACGCGCTCCGGCGTGGCCACGGCGAGATGCGGGCTGGGTGCGGTCCTCATGTCCGCTACCCAGCATACACGCCGAGGGCCCATCTCCCGTCGTCACCTGGGGCCGACCCTGCGACGATTCCGGACATCACCCGCTGTCGCATGGTGGACAGCCGACCGCGTGCCAGGGCCCGGCGGATATCGGCTGTTGGACGGAAGGGCTTGTCATTCCAACAACAGCGATGACGAACCAACGGACGCGGTGGCCGAATCCCATCGGATTCGCGCACACTTGACACTCCGTCCAGGGTCGGCTTCGCCTCCGCGCTTCCCCGGTGTTAGGGTATTGGTGACGTTGGACCTGGAGCTGGCTCCAGCGGAGGTGGAGCCCGGAAGGACGTCACCAGTTGTGAGGAGTGAAAAGCAGTCACGGAGTCAGGTCGTGCATCATCGGACCGACCCCGGAGTGGTTCAGCGGACGCGCAAGCTCGACCTGGAAGCCTCATCCCGCTGACCGAGCAGTCCCGAGGTCGGAAGCAGTCAACACGCTAGTACAAGTTGTTTCGCCATGGCGGCTGGGGGGCCTTCGCATGGCAACTAATCAAGCTGCGATTCGTGTATCCATTCTCGAAGGGCCGTTCGTGATGTGGGAGAACATCGCCGACGGTCTTCGTGGTGAGGGCGTGAGCGTGACCTCGGTGACGAGGGATGCGCGCTTGTTCCTCGACAGCCTCGGGACCGACCCGCCGCAGGTGGCGGTGCTGGATGTGGAAGGAGACGGCGAGGCATCCCTGGGGTGCTCCGTGACGGAGGGCATCAACCTGCTGCGCGAGGCGCGCAAGCGACGTCTGGAGGTGCGCATGCTCCTCCTGTCGGCCGTGAGCGTGCCGGAGATCATCTCCCAGTGCTTCGACGAAGGCGCCTCGGGGTATCTCTTCCGCAAGGGGCTGGGCACCTCCGCGGTCTCCTCGGCCATCAACTCACTGGTGCGCGGGGAGCGACTGTTCCCGGTCCAGCTGCTGCGCAACGACTTCGAGCATCCACCGGTGACGACGCCCACCGCGAGCGTGCTCATGGCGCTCACGCAGCGCGAGCGCGAGGTGCTGCAGTATGTCTCCGGCGGCGCGGACAACCTGAAGATCGCCGCGCACCTGCAAATCGCCGAGCGCACCGTGAAGTCGCACGTCACGCAGCTCTACCGGAAGCTCGGGGCCGAGAACCGCACCCAGCTCGCGCTGCGCGCGTGCCACCTGGGGGTTCGTCCGCCTCCAGACCTCTGAGTCGACACCGCCCGCCACGGACCCCAGCCAGGTCGCCGGGGTCCGTCGGGCACGACTTGGGGTGCCTCAGTTCTTCAGGGCCTGCTCTTCCATCTTCTTGCGCAGGCTGAGCGGACGCATGTCCGTCCACACTTCCTTGATGTACGCGAGGCACTCGGCCTTCAGGCCCTGCTTGCCCGCGTCCTTCCAGCCCAGCGCGTTCTCCCGGTCCGCCGGCCAGATGGAGTACTGCTCCTCGTGGTTGACGACGACCTTGTAGATCGTCGTGTCTTCGCGCTCGTCCGCCATGTGAGTCACCCCTGAAAGTGGCTGCATCTTGTTCACATCCCAGGAAAATGGGTCAAGACCGCCAAAAGTAGGCTGACGCCCACTTTCCCCTCTCCTGGTGCACTGCTCCGACAGGCTGTTCATCGCGGCACCGTGGGTGCTGGTGCGCGAGGGCCGCCCGGCCCCGGTGTGAAACGCGGCCATCATTCCCCGGAACCTCCCAGGTCCACCCACCGCGTCACCCATTCGGTGACGGCCGGCGCGTGCAGCAGCGCGACGGCGTCACCGGATGTTTCCAACATCGTCAGGCCCCCCTCGGCCAGCTCGCCCCAGCCGCCATCGAGCTCATCCTCGTCACGCTCGGGGGCGTCCGCGGCGCGCAGGAGGTGCACCGGGCCCTCGTAGGGCTCGGGCAGGTAGCGGCGCGCGGCGCGCAGGTGGCTGGCGAAGACCTTGAAGCGCGTGCGCAGCTCCGCGAGCGACAGGTCCTCGGGCAGCAGGCCCGTCTTCGCGCCCTGCTCGTGCATGAGGGTGAGCAGCGGCTCGGCGTCCTTGCCGGACGTGAGCGCGGCGGGGAACACCGGCGCGTCGATGCCCGCCTGCGTGGCCAGGGCCCGGGCGAAGAGCGCGGCCTGGGCTCCCGCGGTGGTCGCCGCCGTGGAGGCGTCCGGCTCTGCGGGCAGCGGCTCGACGAGGAGCAGCTCCACGGCGTGGCCCTCTCGCTGGAGCTGCTGCGCCATCTCCCAGGCGATGAGGCCACCCAGGCCCGGGCCTGCCAGGCGATAGGGGCCCTGGGGCAGCGCGCCGCGCAGCGCCTCCACGTAGAGCGTGGCCATGGCCTCCACGGACTCGAGCGGCGCGCGGCCTTCCTCCAGGCCTCGGGCCTGGATGCCGACGACGCTCCAGCCCTCGGGGGCGTGGCGGGCCAGCTCGGCGTAGCGCTCCACGCGGCCCTCCAGGTCATGGATGACGTGCAGCACGCGGCGATGGTCGGCGCCCGCGCGCAGCGTGACGAGCGGAGACCAGGCGGGCGTGGCGGCACGCGCCTTGGGACGCGCCTCCTGGGCCTGCGCCCGTTGCAGCAGCAGCGCCAGCGACTCCACCGTGGGAGCCTCGAAGAGGGCGCGCAGCGGCAGCTCCACGCCCAGGGCCACTCGCACGCGGGAGACGACCTGGGTCGCGAGCAGCGAGTGTCCACCCAGCGAGAAGAAGTTGTCGGTGACGCTCACGCGGGGCGTGCGCAGCACCTCCGCGAACGCGTTGGCGAGCAGCTCCTCCAGCGGCGTGCGGGGCGCGGCGAACGGCGTGGTGCCGCGCAGGCTCTCCTCGTCCGGTTGCGGCAGCCCACCTCGGGCCACCTTGCCGGTGGGCATCAGCGGCAGGGACTCCAGCCGCATGAAGATGGAGGGCACCATGTACTCGGGCACCTTCTCGCGCAGCACCTGCCGCGCCTCCTCGGTGCTCCACGGCGCGTCGGGCGGCAGCACCACGTAGCCGACGAGGCGCCGGTCTCCCGGCACGTCCTCGCGGACGATGGCCACCGCGTCGCGCACGTGGGGCAGGGCGCGCAGGGCCACCTCCACCTCACCCAGCTCGATGCGGAAGCCACGCAGCTTCACCTGGCTGTCCAGGCGGCCCAGGAACTCCAGGTTGCCGTCCGCGAGCCACCGGGCCTTGTCGCCCGTGCGGTACAGCCGGGCGCCGGACTTGCCGCCCATGAAGTGCGGCAGGAAGCGGTCCGCCGTCAGGTCCGGGCGGCCGTGGTAGCCGTGCGCCACGTTGGCGCCGCCCACGTAGACCTCGCCCGCGACGCCGATGGGGCAGGGCGCGCCGTGCGGGTCCAACACGTAGATCTGCATGTTGGTGAGCGGCGAGCCCACCGGCGGCAGCGCGGGCCACTGCTTGCGGTCCTTCGGCGCGCGCCACGCCGTGACGACGTGGGCCTCCGAGGGGCCGTACTGGTTCTCCAGCGTGCACTCGGGCAGCCGGTCGAAGAACGCGAGCAGCGCGGGCGTCACCTGGAGCTGCTCGCCGGCGGTGACGATTTCACCCAGCGGCGGCAGCTCCTTCTCCGTGAGGGCCGCGTCGCACATCGCCTGGAGGGCGACGAAGGGCAGGAACAGCCGCTCCACGCGGTGCTCGCGCATGTAGCGCAGCATGGCGGGCGGGTCCTGTCGCAGCGAGCCGTTGATGAGCAGCACCTTGCCACCCAGGCACCAGGTGCCGAAGAGCTCCTGGAACGACACGTCGAAGTTGAGCGAGGCGAACTGGAGCGTGGTGGCGTCCGGCTTCACCGCGCGCTTCATCAGCCACCACAGCATGTTGCCCACCGCGCGGTGGGACATGACGATGCCCTTGGGGCGGCCGGTGCTGCCGGAGGTGTAGACGAAGTAGCAGTTCGTCTCCGGCGACATGTCCACGTCGGGCCGGTGCGTCGGGCGCGACTGGACGGCCGTCTCCTCCTCGATGCGGACGATGCGCGCCGTCAGCCCCGGCGGCAGCGCGGAGACCAGGGCCGAGTGCGCCAGGACGACGGCCGCGCCGGTGTCCTCGAGCATCAACGCCAGTCGGTCCGCGGGGTAGCTCGGGTCCAACGGCAGGAAGGCCGCGCCCGCCTTGAGCGTGGCCAGCACCGCGACGGGCATGTCCAGGCTCGCGCGCTCCAGGCACAGGCCCACCGTGCTGTTGACGCTCACGCCAAGCGCCCGCAGGTGGTGCGCGAGCTGGTTGGCGCGCGCATCGAGCTGGGCGTAGGTGAGCGACTCCGTGCCGTCCGTCACCGCCACGCGCTCCGGCGTGCGGGCGACCTGGGCCTCCACCCACTGGTGCATCATCCCCGGCACGTACGTCGGATCCACGGCGGCGTTGAAGTCCTCCACCACCTGCCGGCGCTCCGCCTCGGAGAGCAGCGGCAGTCGACCCAGCGTCTGGTCCGGCTGGGTGACGGCCCCCTCGAGCAGGCGCTGGAGCGCGCCCACCATTCGCTCGGCCGTCTGCCGCGTGAAGAGGTCGGAGCTGTACTCCAGGTAGCCGGTGAGGCCGTGCGACGACTCGAACACGGAGAGCGTCAGGTCGAACTTGGACGTGCCGCTGGTGGCCTCCATCGGCGACATGCGCAGGTCACCGGTGTCGTAGTTCTCCTTGTAGACGTTCTGCAGCACGAACAGCACCTGGAACAGCGGCGTGCGGTTCAGGCTGCGCTCGGGCTGGAGCTCCTCCACCAGCTTCTCGAAGGGCACGTCCTGGTGCGCGTACGCGTCCAGCGTCGTCTCGCGCACCCGGCCGAGCAGCTCGCGGAAGGTGAGATGCTCCGACAGCTGCGTGCGCAGCACGAGCGTGTTCGCGAAGAAGCCGATGAGCTTCTCCAGGTCCGAGTGCCGGCGGCCGGCGATGGGCGAGCCGATGCTGATGTCGTCCTGGCCGGAGTAGCGCGCGAGCATCGTCTGGAACGCGGCGAGCAGCACCATGAACGTCGTGGCGCCCTCACGTCGGGCCAGCGTCTGCACCGCGTCCTGCAGCTCGCGAGGCATGGTGAAGCCCACCATGTCGCCGCGGAAGGTGCTCACCGGAGGCCGGGGGAAGTCCGACGGTAGCTCCAGCGCGGGAGGCGCACCCGCCAGGTGCTTGCTCCACCAGGCGACCTGCTTGTCGAGGACATCGCCCTTGAGCCAGCCGCGCTGCCACGCGGAGTAGTCCACGTACTGCAGCGGCAGCTCCGGCAGCGTGAGCGGCAGGCCCTTGGAGAAGGACGCGTACGCGGAGGCCAGCTCGTTGACGAGCAGGCCCATGGACCAGCCGTCCGAGACGATGTGGTGCATGGACATCAGCAGCACATGGTCCTCGGCGCCCAGCTTCAACAGGCGCACGCGCAACAGCGAGCGGTCCGCCAGGTTGAACGGCTTCTGAGTCTCCTCGATGGCCGCGCGGCGCGCCTCGGCCTCGCGGGCCGTGGGCTCCAGCGCGCTCAGGTCCAACACATCCAGGCGTGTCGGCTCATGCGGATGGACGACCTGGATGGGCTGGCCGCCGTTGTTCTGGATGGATGTGCGCAGCGACTCGTGGCGACGCAAGAGCTCGTTGATGGCCCGGCCCATCGCGTCGACGTCCAGCGCGCCCTCCAGCCGCACGGTGGCGGGGATGTTGTAGAAGGCGCTGTTCGGCTCCAACTGGTCCAGGAACCACAGGCGCTGCTGCGCGAAGGACACCGGCTGGTGGCCCGTGCGCGGCACCGGGACGAGGGCCGGAATCTCCAGCCCCTGACCCTGTTGCACCGCCAGATCCACACGCTGGGCCAGCGCCTCCAGCGTCGGCGTGTCGAACAAGTCCCTCAGGGGCAGCTCGACGCCGAACACCGCGCGCATGCGGCTGATGGCCTGCGTCGCCATCAGCGAGTGGCCGCCCAGCTCGAAGAAGTTGTCGTGGATGCCCACGCGCTCCACCTCGAGCACCGCGCACCAGATGGCACCCAGCCGCGCCTCGGTGGGCGTGCGGGGACCAACGAAGTCCGGGCGCCCGCTGACCGTGCTCATGTCGGGCGCGGGCAGGGCCTTGCGGTCCACCTTGCCGTTCGCCGTCAGCGGCAGCGCGTCCAGCACCAGCACGGCGGCGGGCACCATGTACTCGGGCAGCACGTCCTTCAGCCCCGCGCGCAGCGTCGCGCCGTCGGTGGGCACGCCCTCGCGCGCCACCGCGTAGCCGACCAGCCGCTTGCCGCCGGGGCCGTCCTCGCGAGCGATGACCACGGCCTCGCGCACGGCGGGGTGCCGGGCCAGCGCGGCCTCGACCTCACCCAGCTCGATGCGGAAGCCGCGCACCTTCACCTGCGCGTCCACGCGGCCCACGAACTCCAGCGAGCCCTCCTCGCGCCAGCGCACCACGTCGCCCGTGCGGTACAGCCGCGCGCCCGGCACTCCGGAGAACGAATCCGGGATGAACCGCTCGGCGGTGAGCGACGCACGGCCCACGTAGCCCCGGGCCACGCCGACGCCGCCCAGGTACAGCTCTCCCTTGACGCCCACGGGCACCGGCTCTCCGCGCGCATCCAGCACGTGGACGCGCACGTTGGCCAGCGGACGGCCGATGGAGGGTACGCGGCCTTCCTCCGCCACGACCTCCGCGAGCGTGGCCACCACCGTGGCCTCCGTCGGACCATACGTGTTGAGGAACCGTCGACCCGGCGCCCAGCGCGCGACGACGTCCGAGGGCAGCGCCTCGCCGCCGGAGATGACCGTCTTGAGCGAGGGCAGCCCCTCCGCGGGCGTGGCCGCCAGGGCCGCGGGCGTGAGGCTGATGACCGTGAGCGCCTCGTCACGCAGCAGCGTGTGCAGCGGCGCGCCCGGCATCACCTTCTCCAGCGGCGCGAGCATCAGGGCGGCGCCCGACGTCAGCGTGGTGAAGATCTCCTCGACGGACAGGTCGAAGGAGAGGTTCGCGAACTGGAGCACGCGCTCGCCGGGGCCGATGCCGTAGGCCCGGGCCTCGTGGGTGACGAGGTTGGCCACGGAGCGGTGCTCCACCGCCGTGCCCTTGGGCTGGCCCGTGCTTCCAGACGTGTAGAGCACGTAGGCCAGGTTACCCGAGTGCACACCCGTGACGGGCGCCTCGGTGCTCTCGCGCGACAGCGCCTCCAGCTCCGTGTCCAGGCACAGCGCGCGGGCACGGTGGGCCTCGGGGTAGCGCTCCAGCAGGGGCGCCTGGGTGAGCAGCATCGCCGCGTCGCTGTCCTCCAGCAGGAAGGCCAGTCGCTCACGCGGGAGCAGCGGATCCACCGGCACCCACGCGCCACCGGCCTTGAGGATTCCGAGCAGGCCGACGACGACGTCCAGCGAACGCTCCACGCTCAGGGCGACCCGCACCTCGGGGCCGACGCCGCGGCGGCGCAGCGCGTGGGCGAGCTGGTTGGCGCGCGCGTCGAGCTGGGCATACGTGAGCCGCGAGCCCTCGAAGCTGGCCGCGAGCGCGTCGGGGGCGCGGCGGACCTGGGCCTCGAAGAGGCTGTGCACGCACGTGTCCGGGAAGTCCGCGCGCGTGTCGTTCCAGGCCACGAGCTGACGCGAGCGCTCCTCGTCGGAGAGCAGCGTCACCGTGGACAGGCGGCGCTCCGGCGAGGCGACCAGCACGTCCACGAGCGCGAGGAAGTGCCGCGTCATCCGCTCGATGGTCGACGCGTCGTACAGGTCCACCTGGTAGTCGAGCTCACCCGTGAAGCCCGCGCTGTTTCGACCCAGCGAGAGCGTCATGTCGAACTTGGCGACATGGCCCTCGTCGGGGCCGGGACGCAGCTCCAGGCCGGGCAGGGACACGTCCGCGTCCGGGGTGTTCTGGAGGATGAACATCACCCGGAACAGCGGTGACTGCTGCAGGTCGCGCAGCGGCTGGAGCTGCTCGAAGGGCAGGTGCTGGTGCGCATAGGCCCCGAGCGCCGTCTCGCGCACGCGGGCCAGCAGCTCGCGCACCGTCGGGTCACCGTCCAGCTTCGTGCGCAGGACGAGCGTGTTGAGGAAGAAGCCGACCAGGCCCTCCAGCTCCGCGCGGTTGCGTCCCGCCACGGGCGAGCCGACGGAGATGTCGTCCTGGCCCGAGTAGCGCGACAGCAGGAGCTGGAACACACCCAGGAAGAACATGAACGGCGTCAGTCCCTCGCGGTGGCAGAAGGCCTCGATGGCCTCCGCCTTCGCGGGCGCAATGGCCAGGGACACCACGCCACCCCGAGGCCGCGACAGGTGCGTGCGCGGCCTGTCGGTGGGCAGCTCCAGGTCCTGTGGCGCGCCGTCCAACTGCCGCTGCCACCACGCGAGCTGGCGGTCCAGCTCCGCGCCCTCCAGCCACCCACGCTGCCACGCGGCGAAGTCCGCGTACTGGAGCGGGAGCTCGGGGAGGCTCGGCGTCCTGCCGGCCTGGAGGTCGCCGTACAGCGTGGACATCTCGCGCACGATGACGCTGATGGACCAGCCGTCCGACACGATGTGATGCAGGTTGAGCAGCAGCAGGTGCTCCCGCTCCGCGAGCACCAACAGCTCGGCGCGCAGCAGCGGTCCGGTGCTCAGGTCGAACGACTGGAGCGCATGCTCGCCCGCGCGGCGGCGGGCCTCGGCCTCACGCTGCTCGGGCGCCAGGGCGCGCAGGTCGGTCAGCGGCAGCACGAACGGCGCGGGCGCGTGGATGACCTGCACGGGGCCGTCCGGCTCCGCGCGGAACGTGGTGCGCAGGGCCTCGTGACGGTGCACGACGGCCTCGAGTGTCCGGCGCAACACCTCCACGTCGAGCGCTCCGGAGAGCACCAGCGCGGCGGGGATGTTGAACGCGGGGCTGCCCGGCTCCAGCTGATCCAGGAACCACACGCGCTGCTGCGAGAAGGACAGGGGCAGCTTGCCGTCGCGGGCCACGCGCTGGATGGGCGGAGCGGCCGTCGTCGCGCCGGTGCGCAGGGCGGTGTCCACGCGCTGGGCCAGCGCGGCCACGGTGGGCGCCTCGAACAGCTCGCGCACGGGCAACTCCACCGCGAAGGTGGAGCGGATGCGCGAGGTGACCTGCGTGGCCAGCAGCGAGTGGCCACCCAGCTCGAAGAAGTTCTCCGTGACGCTGACGCGCGCCAGCTTCAGCACCGTGGCGAACAGCTCCGCCAGCTTCTCCTCCACCGGCGTGCGCGGGGCGACGAAGGACGCGTCCGTGCGCAGGCTCTCCGCGTCCGGCGCGGGCAGGAGCTTGCGGGCCAGCTTCCCGCTGGGCGTCAGCGGGAGGCTCTCCAACGTGACGAACGCGGAGGGCACCATGTACTCGGGCAGGCGCTTGAGCAGGAACGTGCGCAGCGTCTCCGCCGTTGTCGCCGAGGCGGGGGCCTCGTCCGCGGGAACGGGGACGACGTAGGCCACGAGTCGCTTGTCGCC
Source organism: Myxococcus sp. AB025B (assembly GCF_006518215.1). Taxonomy (NCBI): domain Bacteria; kingdom Pseudomonadati; phylum Myxococcota; class Myxococcia; order Myxococcales; family Myxococcaceae; genus Myxococcus; species Myxococcus sp. AB025B. The sequence continues at coordinate 16,065 of NZ_SRLW01000124.1, read as the reverse complement.
CGGCACGTCCTCGCGCACGGCGGCGGCCGCGTCGCGAACACCCGGAGCGGTGCGCAGGACGGACTCGACCTCGCCCAGCTCCACGCGGAAGCCGCGCACCTTCACCTGGAAGTCGATGCGGCCGAGGAACTCCAGGTTGCCGTCCGCCGTCCACCGCGCGGAGTCACCGGTGCGGTAGAGCCGGTCGCCGGGGATGCCGCTGAACGGGTTCGGCACGAAGGCGGCGGCGGTGATGTCCGGCCGGGCCAGGTAGCCGTGGGCCAGGTGGCTGCCGCCGACGAAGACCTCACCGGCGACGCCGATGGGCGCGGGCTGACCGAGCGGGTCGAGGATGTAGAGCTGCGTGTGACCCAGCGGGCTGCCGACGGGAGGCAGCCGGGGCCACGAGGCCGGCGGGCCCCGCATCCGGTACGCGGAGACGACGTGCGCCTCCGACGGGCCGTACTGGTTCTCGAGCGTGCAGCCCGGCAGCTTCTCGAACATCGCGGCGAGGGTGGCGTTCACCTGGAGCTGCTCGCCGGCCGTGATGACCTCGCACAGCGCGCGCGGCAGCGTGGCGCAGTGGGCCACGGAGTCGGCCATGGCCTGCAGGGCGACGAACGGCAGGAACAGCCGCTCCACGCCCTGGCGGTCCATGAAGTCGAGCAGCGCGGGGATGTCCCGTCGCAGCGTGTCCGTGGGCAGCACCACCCGGGCGCCGACCCACCAGGACGCGAACAGCTCCTGGATGGACACGTCGAAGTTGAGCGACGCGAACTGGAGCGTGGTGGCCCGCGGACGCGGCGACTGGCGGAGCTGCCACGCCAGCATGTAGCTGAGCGCCCGGTGGGGCATGACGATGCCCTTGGGGATACCCGTGCTTCCGGACGTGTAGATGACGTACGCGTTCGCCTCGGGCGATACGTCACGCGAGAGGGCATCCGTCGGCTGCCGCGCGATGAGCACCGCTTCGGTATCGAGCGCGATGCGGCGGGCCAGGCTCTTGGACGGCAGGCTCCCGCCCAGGTGCGACTGCGTGAGGACCACCGGAGCGCGCGTGTCCTCGAGCATGAACGCGAGCCGGTCCGCGGGGTACGTGGGGTCCAGCGCCACGTAGTACGCGCCGACCTTGAGCGTCGCGAGCACGGCGATGGCCATGTCCAGGCTCTTGTCCACGCAGATTCCCACGGCGCTCCCAGGCGTCACGCCGTGCTGGACCAGGTGATGCGCGAGCTGGTTGGCGCGCTGGTCCATCGCCGCGTACGTCAGCGAGCGCTGTCCATCCGTGATGGCGATGGCGTCCGGCGTGCGCGCGACCTGGGCCTCCACCGGGCCGTGCATCGTCGTGGCGGTGTGGGCCTCGCGGGACGTGTCGTTCCAGTCGACGAGGAGCTGGCGCTCCTCCTCGCAGCTCAAGAGCTGCAGGCTCCACGGTGACTGGTCCGGGTTCTCGACGGCGGACTGGAGCAGCCGGACCCAGTGCGCGCCCATGCGCCGCGCGGTGCTCGCGTCGAACAGGTCGGTGTTGAACTCGACGAGGCCCTCGATCTCCTGGCCCGAGTCACCCAGCAGCAGCGACAGGTCGTACTTCGCCGTCCCGCTGTCGACGTCCACCGAGCGGAGCGCATCGGCGCCGCGCGCCTGGGTGACACGCTCGCCGCGAGGCGTGTTCTGGAGGGCGAGCATGACCTGGAACAGCGGCGAGCGGCTCAGGTCGCGCTCCAGCTTCAGCTCCTCCACCAGCTTCTCGAAGGGCACGTCCTGGTGGGCGTAGGCGCCGAGCGTGGTCTCCTTCACCTGCGCCAGCAACGCGCGGAAGGTGATGCCGGACGTGAGCCGCGCGCGCAGCGCCAGCGTGTTGACGAAGAAGCCGACGATGTTCTCCAGCTCCGCCTGGCGGCGGTTCGCGATGGGCGAGCCGACGACGATATCGTCCTGTCCCGAGTAGCGGGCGAGCAGGACGTGCAGGCCGGTGAGCAGCGCCATGAAGGGCGTGATGCCCTCCTGCTTGCACAGGGCGTGGAGCGCGGCGGACAGCTCGGCCCCGAGCTTCACGGGGAAGCTGGCGCCGTGCGAGGTCTGCACGGGAGGCCGAGGCCGGTCCGTGGGCAGCTCCAGGGCGTGGGGCACGCCCGAGAGGTTCTGGCTCCACCAGCCCACCTGGGCGGCGAGCGTCTCGTCACGCAGCCAGCCGCGCTGCCAGGCCGCGTAGTCCGCGTACTGGAGCGGCAGCGGCGCCAGCGGTGAAGGCAGGCCCTGGCTGAAGGCGGAGTACAGCGCGCCGACCTCCCGCGAGAGGATGCCGCTGGACCAACCGTCCGAGACGATGTGGTGCACCGTGACGAGCAACACGTGCTGCTCGGGGGCCAGCTTCAGCAGCGTGGTGCGCAGCAGCGGGACGCGCGTCAGGTCGAACGACTTCTGCGCCTCGGCGGTGGCCAGCTTCAGGGCCTCGGCCTCGCGCGCGGACTCCGGCATGCGGCTCAGGTCCACGACGGGGACGGAGAGCTCCACGCGCGGATGGACGTGCTGGTAGGGCTCACCGTCCTCGCGGGTGTGGAAGCTGGTGCGCAGCGCCTCGTGACGGTGGACCAGCTCCTGGAGCGCGCGGATGAGCGCGTCGAGGTCCACCATCGTGTCGAGCCGGAGCGCGGAGGGGATGTTGTAGAAGGCGCTGTCCGGCTGGAAGCGGTCGAGGAACCAGAGCCGCTGCTGCGCGAACGACAGCGGCAGCGGTCCGTTCTCACGCGACACCGGGACCAGCGGCGGGAGCTGGACGCTCCTGCCCGAGAGGATGGCCTCGTCGACGCGCCGGGCGAGCGCTTCGATGGTCGGCACGGAGAACAGGTCTCTCAGCGCGAGTTCCACGCCGAAGCTCGCGCGGATTCGGGAGACGAGCTGCGTGGCGAGGAGGGAGTGGCCGCCGAGCTCGAAGAAGTCGTCGGTGAGGCCGACGCGTTCGACATGGAGCAGCTCGGCCCAGAGCGTGGCGAGACGAATCTCCGTGGGCGTGCGCGGTGCGACGTAGTCCCGAGCAGAGGTCTGTGTGTCGAGCGCCGGGAGCGCGTCGCGGTCGACCTTGCCGTTGGGAGTGAGGGGCAGGGCGTCGAGCTGGGCAATGGCGGAAGGCACCATGTGCTCGGGCAGGCGCAGCTTGAGGAAGTCGCGAAGGACGGAGACGTCGACGTCCTCGCCGACGATGTAGGCGAGGAGGCGCTTGTCGCCGGAGGCTTCGGTGCGGATGGAGGCGACGGCCTGGGAGACGGAGGGGTGGAGGAGGAGGGCGGCTTCGACTTCGCCCAGCTCGATGCGGAAGCCGCGCAGCTTCACCTGGGAGTCGAGGCGGCCGAGGAACTCGAGGGTGCCGTTGGGGAGCCAGCGGGCCTTGTCACCGGAGAGGTAGAGGCGGGCGCCGGGGACGAGGGAGAAGGGGTTGGGGACGAAGCGCTCAGCGGTGAGGTCGGGGCGGTGGAGGTAGCCACGAGCGAGGCCGACGGAGTCGATGCAGAGCTGGCCTGGGACGCCGACGGGGAGAGGACGCAGGGAGGCGTCGAGGATGAAGAGGCGGACGTTGTCCCAGGGGGTGCCGATGGAGGGCGTCTGGCCTGGGAGAAGGGGCTGGGAGATGGAGGCGCAGACGGTGACTTCGGTGGGGCCGTAGGCGTTGAGGAGACGGACGCGGGAGCCCCAGCGGGAGACGAGCTCGGGAGGGCAGGCCTCGCCGGCGGAGATGAGGGTGGAGAGAGAGGGGAAGTCCTCGGGGTGGAGCTGGGCGAGGACGGAGGGAGTGAGGGTGACGGCGGAGATGGACTCGTCGCGGAGCAGGTCGCGAAGAGGAGCGCCGGGCATGAGGCGCTCGCGAGGAGCGAGGACGAGGGTGGAGCCGGCGAGGAGGGCGCCGAAGATTTCGGCGACGGAGGCGTCGAAGTTGAAGGAAGCGAACTGGAGGACGCGGGAGGCGGGAGAGAAGCCGTGGCGGCGGCCCGCGGCGAGGGCGGTGTTGGAGAAGCCGCGGTGCTGAAGGAGGGTGCCCTTGGGGGTGCCGGTGGAGCCGGAGGTGTAGATGACGTAGGCGAGGTTGTCGGCCACCGCGTCGGAGTCAGGTGCCGACGTCGACTGGGTCGCAATCTTCGCGGCCTCCGAGTCGATCAGCACACGCCGCTGCGTCGAGACAGGAAGCTGCTTCGCGAGCGCCTCGGTGGTGAGGAGGACGGGCGCGGAGCAGTCTCGGAGGATGAAGGACAGTCGCTCGGCGGGATACGTCGGATCGAGAGGCACCCAGGCGCCGCCAGCCTTGAGGATGGCGAGCATGGAGACGACGAGGTCGAGCGAGCGCTCCAGGCAGAGCGCGACAGGGACCTCGGGCCTGACGCCGAGCGAGCGCAGGTGGTGGGCGAGCTGATTGGCGCGCGAGTCGAGCTGCGCGAAGGTGAGGGACTCGCCCTCGAAGCGGAGCGCCTCGGCCTCCGGCGTACGCCGAGCCTGGGCCTCGAAGAGCGAATGCGCGGTGGCCTCGCGCGGGAAGTCGCGAGCGGAGTCGTTCCACTCCACCAGCACGCGCTGCTGCTCCGCCTCGGTGAGCAGGGACAGCGAGGCGACAGGCGCCTCGGGTCGCTCCACGGCCTTCTCGAGCAGGACCCCCAGGTGGCGAATCAGCGCATCCACGGTCTCCGCGGTGAACAGGTCCGTGCGGTACTCGACGCCGAAGGACAGACCCTGTGCCGTCTCCGCTGCGGAGAGCGTGAGGTCCAGCCGCGACGTGCCCGTGTTGGCGGGCTGCAGGTGGAAGGTGAGGTCGGGGAGCTTCAGCTCCGAGTCCGGCTGGTTCTGGAGCACCAGCGCCACCTGGAAGAGCGGCGCGTGCGCGGGGTTGCGCTCCGGGTTGACGGCCTTGACCACTTCCTCGAACGGCAGGTCCTGGTGCGCGTAGGCGCCCAGCGTGTCCTTCCTCACGCGCGAGAGCAGCTCGCGGAAGGACGGATTGCCACCCAGTCGCGCGCGCAGCGGGAGCTGGTTGATGAAGAAGCCGATGAGGTCCTCGGTCTCGGCCTGGTGACGGTTGGCGATACCCGTTCCCACGACGAAGTCCTCCTGGCCCGAGTAGCGGGACAGGACGGCCTGGAGGCCCGCCATCAGCGCCATGAAGAGCGTGGAGCCCTCACGACGGCACAGCGCCTGGAGCGACTCGACGAGCGAGCGCGGCAGCACGCGCGACACCAGGGCGCCACCGAAGCCCTGACGCGCCGGGCGCGGGAAGTCCGTGGGCAGCTCCAGCAGCGGAGGTGCCCCGGCCAGGTGCTCCTTCCACCACGAGACCTGGGCCTCGAGCGCCTCGCCCTGCAGCCACGCGCGCTGCCAGGTCGCGTAGTCGGCGTACTGGATGGACAGCTCGGGCAGCGGAGAAGGCTGGCCCGCGCGGAACGCGGCGTAGAGCGCCGCCGTCTCACGCACGAGCACGCCCATGGACCAGCCATCCGAGACGATGTGATGCATCGTCAGGAGCAGGATGTGGCGCTGCTCACCCAGGCGCAGCAGCTTCGCGCGCAGGAGCGGACCGCGCGCGAGGTCGAACGGACGACGCGCCTCCTCATCGACCCAACGCTGGACCTGGTCCTCGTCGAGCGAGGACACCTCCACCACGGGCACCGTCACCGGCGACGGTGCATGGACGACCTGCTCGGGACCCGCTCGGAACGTGGTGCGCAGCGACTCGTGACGCCGCACCATCTCCGTGAACGCCCGCTCCAGGGCCCGCGTGTCCACGACACCCTCGAGCCGCAGCGCGATGGGCATGTTGTACGCGGGGCTCCCCGGGTCCAACTGGTCGAGGAACCACAGCCGCTGCTGGGCGAAGGACTGGACGAACGCCCTCGGCGCAGCTCCCTCGCGAGGCAGCGCGGTGAGCGGCGGACGCTGGAGCCGCGCGCCCGTGCTCAGCGCTGTGTCGATGCGCTGGGCGAGCGCCTGGACCGTTGGCGACTCGAAGAGGTCCCGCAGGGGCAGGTCGACCTGGAAGGCGGAGCGCACACGCGAGACGAGCTGTGTGGCGAGCAGCGAGTGACCACCGAGCTCGAAGAAGCTCGCGGTGGTGCTGACTCGTGACACACCCAGCACCTGGGCGAAGAGGCCCGCGAGCAGCTCCTCGGTGGGGGTTCCTGGCGCGACCTGTGCGTCGTCCGTGACGGACCCGGTCTGCTCGGGAACAGGCAGGGCCTTGCGGTCCACCTTGCCGTTGCTCGTGAGCGGCAGCGCCTCGAGGACCCGCAGAGAGGACGGGACCATGTACTCGGGCAGCCGCTGTGCGACGAACGTCCGCAGCGCGGCGGTGTCGAGCGAGGCGGGCGCCACGACGTAGCCCACGATGCGCCTGTCGCCGGGACGGTCCTCGCGCACGAGCACCACGGCCTCGCGCACTTCAGAATGCGCGAGCAGGGCGGACTCGATCTCCGCCAGCTCGATGCGGAAGCCGCGCACCTTCACCTGGTCGTCCGCGCGGCCGAGGAACTCCAGCACGCCGTCTCGACGCCAGCGGACCTGATCGCCCGTGGCGTACAGCCGCGCTCCTGGGACGGAAGAGAACGCGTCGGGCACGAAGCGCTCGGCGGTCATCGCGGCCTGGCCGATGTAGCCCCGGGCCACGCCCTCGCCTCCGATGAACAGCTCACCCGTGACTCCCACGGGCACGGGCTGGCCATGCGCATCGAGCACGTACACCCGCGTGTCCGCGATGGGACCACCGATGGGCGCGGTGGCACCCTGGATGTCCCCGCTCACCGTCCACGACGTGGCGTCGACGGTCGTCTCGGTGGGGCCGTAGCAGTTGGCCAACCGAGTCTCGGGCCACTGCGTGCGCACCCGTCGCGCCAGCTCGGCGGACAGCGCCTCACCACCCGACACGAGCACTCGCAGACCCGAGGCCCGCTCGAGTCGCTCGGACTCGACCAGGAGACGGAGCTGAGACGGGACGAGCTGGAGCACCGTCACCCGCTGGTTCGCGAGCACGGACAGGAGCGCGTCCATGTCCAGGTCCGCCGAGGACGGCGGCAGCACCAGCGTGGCGCCGCTGGCCAGCGTGGAGAGCAGCTCCGGCACCACGGCGTCGAAGCCGGGCGCCGTCTTCTGGAGCATGCGGTCCGCCGGGCCCAGTCCCAGGCTCTTCGTGAACCAGGCCGTGTGACGCGCGAGCGCGCGGTGCGGGACCACCACGCCCTTGGGACGACCCGTCGAGCCGGACGTGAACAGGACGTAGGCCGCGTTCTCGGAGGCGAGGCCCGGCGCGGTGAACGTGCTGCTCGCCACCGCGTCGGCGCCCACCAGGTCCTCGAGGACGAGGACCGTGCGCGTCGACGGCAGCGCCGTACGCAGCGCGCGCTGGGTCAGCACCACCGCGGGGGTGGTGTCCTCCAGCATCATGCCGAGGCGCTCGGACGGAGAGGAGGGATCCAGCGGGACCCACACGCCTCCGGCCGCGAGCACGCCCAGTACGCCGATGACCAGCTCCGGCGAGCGGCGCGCGAACAGACCCACGCGCACCTCGGGGCCCACGTTCCGCTGACGCAGCAGCTCCGCGAGCGCGAGGGCACGCCGCTCCAGCTCCCGATACGTGAGCGTCCCGCCGGTCCACTCGAGCGCCACGGCCTCGGGCGACCGCGCCGCGCGCGCCTGGAACCACGTGAAGACGGAGCTGTCGCGCGGGAAGTCGGAGCGCGTGTCGTTCCACTGCACCAGGAGCTGGTGTCGCTCCTCGGTGGAGAGCAGCGGCAGCGCGGCGAGCGAGACGTCCGGCGTGGAGACCGCGGCCTCCAGCAGGCGGGTGAACTGACCCGTCATCGCCTCGAGCGTCCGGGCGTCGAACAGGTCCGTGTTGTACTCGAAGCCGCCCATGAGGCCCGCGGGCGTCTCCTGGAGGACCAGGGACAGGGAGTACTTCGCGATACCCGGGTCCACGTCCGCCGGCGTGAGCGACAGCTCCGGCAGCGTCAGCGACGGCACGGGCGTGTTCTGCAGCGCGAACATCACCTGGAAGAGCGGCGAGTGGCTCAGGCTGCGCGCGGGCTGCAGCTCCTCCACCAGGTGCTCGAACGGGACGTCCTGATGCGTGAGGGCGCCGAGCGCGGCCTCGCGGGCCTGCTCGACGAGCGCGCGGAACGACATGGCTCCAGACATCTGGCCACGCAGCACGAGCGTGTTGATGAACACGCCGATGAGACCCTCTGTCTCCGGGCGATTGCGACCCGCCACCGGCGAACCCACGAGCACGTCATCCTGGCCCGTGACGCGGTACAGGAACGCCTGGAACGCGGCGAGGACCACCATGAAGGGCGTGGCGCCGAGCTGCTGCCCCAGGGCCGCCACGGCGGAGGAGACCTCCGGGGACAGCCGCACGGGATGCGTGGCGCCGGCCTGCGTCTGCATCGGCGGCACGGGACGGTCCGTGGGGAGCGCCAGCACGTGGTTGGCTCCCGCGAGCTGGGTCTTCCAGTACGTGAGCTGACGCTCCAGTTCACCGGCGCCGAGCCACTGGTGCTGCCACGCCGCATGGTCGGCGTACTGCACGCGCAGCGTCGGCAGGGACGCCGTGCGCCCCTCGCGAGCCGCGCTGTACAGCTCCGCGGCCTCGCGCACGAGCACACCCGTGGACCAGCCGTCGGAGACGATGTGGTGCATCGTCAGCAGCAGCACATGCAGGCGCTCGTCCAGACGGAGGAGCGTCACGCGCAGCAGCGGACCTCGGGCGAGGTCGAACGGCTTGCGTGCCTCGGTGAGCGCGAGTCGCCGGGCTTCTTCCTCACGCTGCGCGGAGGGGAGCGTGGACAGGTCCACCAGGGCGACGTTTAGCGTCGCTTCCTCCGCGATGGCCTGATGCGGACTGCCATCCGCGTTCGCGGGGAACGTGGTGCGCAGCGCCTCGTGGCGTCGCACGAGCGCGGCGAAGGCCTGCTCCAGCGCGGAGACCTCGACCGCGCCTTCCAGCCGGATGGCCGCGGGCAGGTTGTAGAGAGCGGTGCCCGGCTCGAGCTGATCCAGGAACCACAGCCGACGCTGGGCGAAGGACAGCGGCAGGTTGCCCGTGCGCGCGACAGGCGTCAGCTCCGGTGCGCGAGGAGTGGTTGCTCCGGCCTGGACGAGCACCTCCACACGCGCCGCGAGCTTCTCCACCGTGGGCGCCTCGAACAGCTCACGCAGCGGCACCTCGATGCCGAACGTGGCCTGGAGTCGAGACAGCGATTGCGTGGCGAGGAGGGAGTGGCCACCGAGCTCGAAGAAGTCGTCGGTGAGGCCGACGCGCTCGACGTGGAGCAGCTCCGCCCAGAGCGCGGCGAGACGAATCTCCGTGGGCGTGCGCGGCGCGACGTACTCGCGCACGGGGGCGGCGATGGACGCGTCGGGCGAGGGCAGTGCGTCGCGGTCGACCTTGCCGTTGGGAGTGAGGGGGAGTGCGTCGAGCTGGGCAATGGCGGAAGGCACCATGTGCTCGGGCAGGCGCAGCTTGAGGGAGTCGCGAAGGACGGAGACGTCGACGTCCTCACCGACGACGTAGGCGACGAGGCGCTTGTCGCCGGAGGCTTCGGTGCGGATGGAGGCGACGGCCTGGGAGACGGAGGGGTGGAGGAGGAGGGCGGCTTCGACTTCGCCCAGCTCGATGCGGAAGCCGCGCAGCTTCACCTGGGAGTCGAGGCGGCCGAGGAACTCGAGGGTGCCGTTGGGGAGCCAGCGGGCCTTGTCACCGGAGAGGTAGAGGCGGGCGCCGGGGACGAGGGAGAAGGGGTTGGGGACGAAGCGCTCAGCGGTGAGGTCGGGGCGGTGGAGGTAGCCACGAGCGAGGCCGACGGAGTCGATGCAGAGCTGGCCTGGGACGCCGACGGGGAGAGGACGCAGGGAGGCGTCGAGGATGAAGAGGCGGACGTTGTCCCAGGGGGTGCCGATGGAGGGCGTCTGGCCTGGGAGAAGGGGCTGGGAGATGGAGGCGCAGACGGTGACTTCGGTGGGGCCGTAGGCGTTGAGGAGACGGACGCGGGAGCCCCAGCGGGAGACGAGCTCGGGAGGGCAGGCCTCGCCGGCGGAGATGAGGGTGGAGAGGGAGGGGAAGTCCTCGGGGTGGAGCTGGGCGAGGACGGAGGGAGTGAGGGTGACGGCGGAGATGGACTCGTCGCGGAGCAGGTCGCGAAGAGGAGCGCCGGGCATGAGGCGCTCGCGAGGAGCGAGGACGAGGGTGGAGCCGGCGAGGAGGGCGCCGAAGATTTCGGCGACGGAGGCGTCGAAGCTGAAGGAAGCGAACTGGAGGACGCGAGAGGCGGGAGAGAAGCCGTGGCGGCGGCCCGCGGCGAGAGCGGTGTTGGAGAAGCCGCGGTGCTGAAGGAGGGTGCCCTTGGGCGTGCCGGTGGAGCCGGAGGTGTAGATGACGTAGGCGAGGTTGTCGGCCACCGCGCCGGAGTCAGGTGCCGACGTCGGCTGCCGCGAGATGAATCGGGAGTCCGAGTCGAGCAGGACGAGCTGCTGCGTCGACACAGGAAGCTCGTCGGCCAGGGACTCGGTGGTGAGGAGGACGGGCGCGGAGCAGTCTCGGAGGATGAAGGACAGTCGCTCGACGGGGTAGGACGGATCGAGAGGCACCCAGGCGCCGCCAGCCTTGAGGATGGCGAGCATGGAGACGACGAGGTCGAGCGAACGATCGAGGCAGAGCGCGACGGGGACCTCGGGCCTGACGCCGAGCGAGCGCAGGTGGTGGGCGAGCTGATTGGCGCGGGAGTCGAGCTGCGCGAACGTCAGGGACTCGCCCTCGAAGCGAAGCGCCTCGGCCTCCGGCGTACGCCGAACCTGGGCCTCGAAGAGCGAATGCGCCGTGGCCTCGCGCGGGAAGTCGCGAGCGGAGTCGTTCCACTCCACCAGCACGCGCTGCTGCTCCTCCTGTCGCATGAGGGGGAGCGTGGAGATTCGGGCCGAGGGCTTCGTCGTCGCGGCCTCGAGCACATTGCCGAGGTGGCGAATCAGGCCGTCGATGGTCTCCGCGGTGAACAGGTCCGTGCGGTACTCGGCCGAGCAGGAGAGGCCGTGCGCGGACTCGGTGATGGACAGTGTGAGGTCGAGCCGCGCGGTGCCCGTGCCGCTGCCCAGCGGACGGAAGGTGAGGCCAGGGACCTCCAGCTCCGTGTCCGGCTGGTTCTGGAGCACCAGCTTGACCTGGAAGAGCGGAGCGAAGCCCAGCCCGCGACCGGGGTTGAGGTCCTTGACCAGCTCCTCGAAGGGCAGGTCCTGGTGCGCGTACGCGCCCAGCGTGTCCGTCTTCACGCGTGAGAGCAGCTCGCGGAACGACGGGTCTCCACCCAGCCGCGCGCGCAGGGCGAGCTGGTTGATGAAGAAGCCGATGAGGCCCTCGGTCTCCGCGCGGTTGCGGTTCGCGATGTCCGTGCCGAGGACGAAGTCCTCCTGGCCCGAGTAGCGCGACAGCACGACCTGGAAGCCCGCGAGCAACGCCATGAACAGCGTGGAGCCCTCTTCACGGCACAGCGCCTGGAGTGAATCCACCAGCGAGCGAGGCAGGACTCGGCCCACCATCGCGCCCTGGAATCCTTGCACCACGGGACGGGGGAAGTCGGTGGGCAGGTCCAGCTGCGGCGCCGCGCCGGACAGGTGCGTCCGCCACCACGAGAGCTGGGCCTCGAGCGCGTCACCCTGCAGCCAATCCCGCTGCCACGCCGCGTAATCGGCGTACTGGATGGGCAGCTCGGGCAGCCGCGCGGGCTGGCCCGTCACGAACGCCGCGTAGAGCTCGGTGGACTCGCGCACCAGCAGCCCCATGGACCAACCGTCCGTGGCGATGTGGTGCAGTGTCAGCATCAGCACGTGCTGCGTGGCCTCCAGCCGCAGCAGCGACGCGCGCAGCACGGGGCCTCGGCTCAGGTCGAACGGGCGCTTCGCCTCGGCGAGCACGCGCCGCTGGACCTCCGCCTCGCGAGCCTCACCCGTCAGCGAGGACAGGTCCTCGACGGGCATCGGCACGGGCGCGGGTGCGTGGATGACCTGGACAGGGCCTTCCTGGAACGTGGTGCGCAGCACCTCGTGACGGCGCACGAGCTCGGTGATGGCCTGTCGCAGGGCCTCGACGTCCACCACGCCCTCGAGCCGCAGCGCGATGGGCATGTTGAACGTCGGGCTGTCCGGCTGGAGCTTGTCGAGGAACCACAGGCGCTGCTGCGCGAAGGACAGCGGCAGCGGCCGGCTCCGGTCCGCCGGGACGAGCGGCGGCACCTTCGTCTCGGCGGCGTACTGCTCCAGGCGCTCGGCGAGGCCCGCGACGGTGGGCGCCTCGAACAGCTCGCGCAGTGGGAGCTCCACGTTGAACGCGGCCCGGATGCGCGAGACGACCTGCGTGGCGAGCAGCGAGTGTCCACCCAGCGCGAAGAAGCTGTCGGTGGCACCCACGCGCGGCAGCTTGAGCACGGCGGCGAACAGCTCCGCGAGCTTCTCTTCCGCGGGCGTGCGGGGCGCGATGAACGTCGCGTCTCCGCGCAGGCTCTCCGCGTCGGGCGCCGGCAGCAGCCGCCGGGCGATCTTCCCGCTCGGCGTCAGCGGGAGCGCGTCCAGCGTGAGGAAGACGGACGGCACCATGTACTCGGGCAACTGTCCGAGCAGCGCCGAGCGCAGCGCATTCGGAGTCAGCGCGGCGCCGGACTCCTCCGTGGGGACGACGTAGCCCACCAGGCGCTTGTCGCCGGGCACGTCCTCGCGCACCACGGCCGCCGCGTCCCGGATGCCCGGGAGCGCACGCAGGGAGGCCTCGACCTCGCCCAGCTCGACGCGGAAGCCTCGCAGCTTCACCTGGCCGTCCAGGCGGCCGAGGAACTCGACGGTGCCGTCCGCCTTCCAGCGCGCGGAGTCACCGGTGCGGTAGAGCCGCGCGCCCGGAGCCTTGCTGAACGGATGCGGGACGAACTTCTCGGCCGTCAGCTCCGGACGGCCCGGGTAGCCGAGCGCCAGGTGCTCGCCGCCGATGTGGAGCTCGCCCGGCACGCCGATGGGCGTCGGCTGTCCCATCGCATCCAGCACGAACAACTGCGTGTGCGGCAGCGGCGCGCCGATGGACGGCAGGCGCGGCCAGGACGCGGGTGCACCCTGGAGTCGGTGCGCGGAGACGACGTGCGTCTCGGACGGGCCGTACTGGTTCTCCAGCACGCACCCGGGCAGCCGCTCGAAGAGGGCCACGAGCGCGGGAGTGACCTGGAGCTGCTCACCGGCCGTGACGACCTCGCGCAGGGACACGGGCAGCGTGGCGCCGTGCGCGACGGCGTCGGCGATGGCCTGGAGCGCGACGAACGGGAGGAACAGTCGCTCCACGCCCTGCCCCTGGATGAAGTCGAGCAGCGCGGGCGCGTCCTGGCGCAGCCCGCCCGTGGGCAGCACGAGCGTTCCACCCGCCCACCACGTGGAGAACAGCTCCTGGCAGGACACGTCGAAGCTGAGCGACGCGAACTGGAGCGTCGTGGCCTGGGGCTTGCGCGACTGGCGGAGCTGCCACGTGAACAGGTTGCTCAGCGCTCGATGCGGCAGCGCGACACCCTTGGGCCGGCCTGTGGAGCCGGACGTGTAGATGACGTACGCGGGCGCATCGGGCGACAGCGTCACCGTGAGCGCGTGCGTGGGCTTCGTGGTGATGACCTCGGCCTCGGCATCGAGGAGGAGGTTCCGCACGGAGTCCGCGACTGGGAGCGAATCCCGGAGGCTGGAGTGCGAGAGGACGACGCGTGTACCCGAGTCCTCCAGCATGAAGGCGAGGCGCTCCGCCGGGTAGTTCGGGTCGAGCGGCAGGTAGGCCGCTCCGGCCTTCAGCGTGGCGAGGACCGCCACCGCCATGTCGAGCGACTTCTCCAGGCAGATGCCGACCGTGGCGCCCGCGAAGACACCGTGCTGACGCAGCACGTGCGCGAGCTGGTTGGCCCGCGCGTCGAGCTGGGCGTAGGTGAGCACCTTCGTTCCGTCCGAGACCGCGGTGGCCTCGGGCGTCCGCGCGGCCTGGGCCTCCACGGGATGGTGGATGGCCACGGGCACGTGCGGTGCGTGCACCGTGTCGTTCCACTCCGTCAGGAGTTGCTGACGCTCGTCGGTGCTCAGCAGCGGCAGTCGGGCGAGCGACTGGTTCGTGTCGGAGACCGCGGAGGCGAGCAGCCGGGTGAGGTGCTCACCCATGCGCTGGGCCGTGCTCCGGTCGAACAGGTCCGTGTTGAACTCGAGCAGACCGTGGATGTCGTCACCGCTGTCGACCAGCAGCAGCGAGAGGTCGAACTTGGCCGTTCCGCTGTCGACCTCGAGGCTGCGAGGGGCTCCGGCCGGGACGCCCTCGGAGCGGGCCGTCTGGAGACCGAGCATGGCCTGGAAGAGCGGCGAGCGACTGAGGTCGCGCTGCGGCCGGAGCTCCTCGACGAGCTTCTCGAAGGGGACGTCCTGGTGCTCATAGGCGGCGAGTGTGGACTCTCGCACCTGGGCGAGCAGCTCGCGGAACGTCATGTCCATCCGCGTCCGGGTCCGGAGCGCGAGCGTGTTGACGAAGAAGCCGATGATGCCCTCGAGCTCGGCCCGCTGCCGGTTGGCGATGGGCGAGCCCACGACGATGTCGTCCTGACCCGAGTAGCGGGCGAGCAGGACATTGAAGGCGGACAGCAGCACCATGAAGGGCGTGACACCCTCGCGCTGGCACAGGGTGCGAAGCGCGGTGGTGAGCTCCGCGCCGAGCCTCACCGGCAGGTTGGCGCCGTGGGCCGACTGCACGGCTGGACGAGGACGGTCCGTGGGCAGCTCGAGGGCATGCGGCGCCCCCGAGAGGTGCTCGCGCCACCAGGCGACCTGCTGGGCGAGGACGTCGTCACGCAGCCAGCCTCGCTGCCAGGCGGCGTAGTCTGCGTACTGAAGCGAGAGCGGCGCTAGCGGCGACGGCAGGCCACGCGAGAACGCGGCGTACAGCTCGCCGACCTCGCGGCCGAAGATGCCGCTGGACCAACCGTCCGAGACGATGTGGTGCACGGTGACGAGCAGCACGTGACGCTGCTCGGAGAGTCGCAGCAGCGTGGCCCGCACCAGCGGCGCGCGCGTCAGGTCGAAGGGCTTCTGGATTTCGAGCGTCGCGAGCTTCTGGGCCTCGGCCTCGCGCGCCTGCTCGGGCAGCTGGCCCAGGTCCACCACGGAGACGGACAGCGTGGCGTCCGGGTGGATGCGCTGGACGGGCTCGCCATCCTCGCGGGTGTGGAAGCTGGTGCGCAGCGACTCGTGGCGACGCACGAGCTCCCGCAGCGCGCGCGTGAGGGCCTCGGTGTCCAGCGCTCCGTCGAGCTGGAGCGCGCTGGGGATGTTGTAGAACGGGCTGTCCGGCTGGAGCTTGTCGAGGAACCACAGGCGCTGTTGGGCGAACGAGAGCGGCAGCTCCCCCGTGCGCGGCACGGGCGCCAAGGGCGGGAGCTGGAGGCCGTGACGCTCCTGACGCGCGGACTCGATGCGCGTCGCGAGCTGGGCCACCGTGGAGGCCTCGAAGAGCGCCCGCACCGGCAGCTCGACGCCGAATGACCGGCGCACCCGCGACACGAGCTGCGTGGCGAGGAGTGAGTGTCCGCCCAGCTCGAAGAAGCTGTCGGTGACGCCGACGCGCTCGACATGAAGCACGGAGGCGAAGAGGGATGCGAGGAGCTGCTCCGTCGGCGTGCGGGGCGCGGTGTACTCGCGGGCCGTGGCGAGACGCTCCGGCGCGGGGAGTGCCTTGCGGTCGGCCTTGCCACTCGGCGTCAGCGGCATGGCCGCCAGGTGCATGAAGACCGAGGGCACCATGTACTCGGGCAGCCGAGGTTCGAGGTGTGCCCGGAGCTGCGCCTGGGTCAGCGACTCCGCGTCGCCCGTGACGTAGGCGACGAGGCGTGCGTCACCCGCGACGTCTTCGCGCACGGTGACGATGGCATCGCGCACGGACGGGTGCGCGAGCAGCGCGTTCTCGACTTCACCGAGCTCGATGCGGAAGCCACGCAGCTTGACCTGGAAGTCGGAGCGGCCGAGGTACTCGAGGGTGCCGTCGGGGAGCCAGCGAGCGAGGTCACCGGTGCGGTAGAG
>NZ_SRLW01000123.1:0-27915 GCF_006518215.1 Myxococcus sp. AB025B | reverse complement strand
CCCGCGTCCCACCCCCACCGAAGCGGCTGGACACATCCAGGAAGCGCGAGCGCTGGAGCACCCCGTCCCTCACCCGGTAGCCCACCGCCTGGTGCTCATCGCGCGTCGCGGTGACATCCAGGTCCGCGTGCGCCATGCCCGCGGGCTGGAAGACATGCTCGCGCAGGTAGTCGCGATACGACTGCCCGGACGCGGACTCCACCGCCGCGCCCAGCAGGTTGTAGCCCCACGTGCTGTACAGGTAGCGGGAGCGCGGCTCGAACGCGAGCGGCTTGTGCGAGAACACCGCCAGCGCCTCCTCGGTGCTCACCGCCTTCACGTTCTGGGTCGACGCCACGCCGTCATACGTGGGCACGCCGCTCAGGTGTCCCAGCAAATCCTTCACCGTGACGGTCCACTGCTTCTCCGGGTACGTCGGCACCACCGCGTGGATGTCCGCGTCCAGCGACAGCTTGCCCTGCTCCACCAACTGCAACACCGCCACCGCGGTGAAGGACTTGGTGACGGACGCCATGCGGTACGTGGTGCGCGGCGTCGCGGGCAGCCGCTTCGCCACGTCGCGGTAGCCATAGCCACACACCCACCGCTGCTCCCCGCGGGACACCGCGACGGACAAGCCCGCCACGGGCCCCTGGGACAGCTCCGAGCGGACGATGGCGTCCAGCGCCTTCGTCACCTCCTCGGGCAGCGCGCGCGGCGAGGCGCCGGCCTCGTCCGCCTCCACGCTCTCACAGACGGACGGCAGCTTCGGCGCCGCGACCACGGGCGTCGAGCCCCAGAGGACGACGGCCAGCCACCCCGCGCTTCGCATCGTCATGGCACGGCCTCCACCCGCTCGGCCGCCGGAGCCACCTGGGCCACGGGGCCCTGGGCCGGCGGCGTCTCCACCCACGCGCGCAAGAGCGCGTCCGTCACCAGATGCCCCAGCACATCCAGCCCGCGTCCACGCGGGTGCACCAGGTCATCATGCATGAAGCCGGACTTGTGGAAGCGCGTCAGCGCGCCCTTGCCACCCATCGCCTCGTACAGGTTGAAGAACGCGCAGCCCTCCGCGAGCGACACCTCGCGCTCCGCCTCCACCACCGCCTCCAGGAACGGGCGCTGGGTGAAGGCCTTGCCCGAGTCCTTCGCGTCGCGCACCGCGTCCATCGGCCCCACCACCAGGCACGCGCTCGTGGGCGCCGCCACGCGGGCCCGCCGCAAGAGCGCCCCCAGGTCCTCGCGCAGCGTCGCCAGGTCCGTGCGCTTCCACTCCAGGCGCTTGGACTCGTTGCCGCCCAGGAAGAACACCAGCAGCTTCGGGTCCCGCTCGGAGAGCTGCGAGCGCAGCGCTCCGTCCTCCAGCCGCGCGTACAGGCTCGCGTCCGCGGACGGTACGCCCAACATGTCCAGGACGATGCCAGGGCGCTCGTGCTGGAGCACCACCCCCTGCACCACCGCGCCCTTGCCCTCCGCCACCACGTCCACCGTCGTCGCGCCGGCCGGCAGCTCGAAGCGCGTGGAGCGCGACGCGCCCGTGCCCTCCGGCGTCGTCCGCGCCAGCACCGTGTCGCCGCTCACCACGCTGAGCGCGCCCCCCCGCGGGACGTCCAGCCACCACAGCGTGCCCCGCGCCTCGCCCTCCAGCTTGAAGCGGCCGCGCGCCTTCGCCTGGGTGGCCACGTGGTACACGCCGGTGATTCCGAACGGCAGCGGCGGCGCGCGCAGCTCGCCCAGCGTGCGCGGCGTCCAACCGCTCGCGCTGTGGCTCGCCCGGCCACGCCCGCCGTAGGGCGCCATCCGGTCCACCAGCAGCACGCCCCTGCCCGCCGCGCCGAAGCTCGCGCCCAGGTCATCCCGCAGGATGTCCACGATGCGATCGCCCGCGATGAGGGAGTTTCCGAACGCCTCGATGACGGTGGGCCGCCTCGCCGTGCCCGACGACAGCGCGTCCAGCGACTCGAAGAAGGGCGCCAGCGCGGTGCGCACGCACCCTTGCGCCACCGACGCCACGCACGGGTCCTCCACCTTCGCGCCCGGAGCACCCAGCTTCACCGCCAGCGCCTGCGTCGAGCGGGTCCGCTCGGACGGCTCCGGAAAGACCCTGCGGGGCGCCACGGCGGATGTCACCGGCACCGGGGTCCTCGGTGACGCCACGGCCGGCGTCGCCACCGCCGCGGGGACTGGCGCGGAGGGGGGACGTGCCTCGGAACCGATTTCACAAGCGGTCAGCAGCCCGCCACAGGCCAGGACGCGGAGCACGCGCCCGACGCCCACCCACCCGACTTCCGAATGCGTCATGCGGCATCCAGCGTAGACGAAAGCTTCCGCTCGCGCATTTTCCCGGCCCGCCAGGCCCCCTGCTCTCCGAGGGAGCCCGGAGCTTCCGGGGGCTCGCACCTTGCCCACTGGTCTCGCGCGCGCCTGCGACCCACAGGGCCTGCGAGTTGGCGGACAGGCCGATGCCAGGGTCCACACGCCAACAGACTCACTTCACTTGGGGCGCCGCGTCCCCAAATTACCCGTCACTCATATGGAGAAAGCGAAAAACAAGGTAGCGAACTGGACGAGGTTCCATCGCAAGTTCGGCAGCCATGTGCGCCAGCTCCGTAATGGCCGCGAGCTCACCCAGGAGGTGCTGGCCGAGCGGTGCGACCTCTCCGTGGATGCCATCCGTCGGATCGAGCGCGGGTCCTTCTCTCCCTCGCTCGACACGCTGGGCAAGCTGTCGGTGGGCCTGGACGTGTCGCTCAAGACGCTCTTCCAGGGCTTCGAGCACGAGCGCACCGGCGACGTGGCGGAAATCTGCGACTTCCTCTCGTGTCGCTCCGACCCGGAGGTGAAGCTCGCCCGGAGGGTGCTCCAGGCGATGTTCGAGGACTCGTAGTCTTCTTCGGACATCTGCCGGTGGAAACCGGCAGATGTTCCCTGTTCCCCACGGCCACGCTGACCTACGCACGCTCGCATATGTCGGGAGTCCCCGAAGGCATCCTCCTCGTCGTGGAGGACGATGCGGACCTGCGCGCCGCCGTCGTCGAAATCATCGCGAGCTCGGGACAGCTCGTGTCCATGGCGAAGGACGGCCTGGAGGCGCTCACCTGGTTGGAGGTCCACGGCCGTCCCAGGCTGGTGCTGCTCGACATGGGAATGCCGCGCATGACGGGCCAGGACTTCCTCGTGCGCGTGGCGCGGCACTGGCCGGGCCTCGCCGTCGTGGCGATGACGACGCGGCCCATCCATCACCCCGGCGTGCTCGACACGCTGCTCAAGCCCTTCGACCTGGAGACGCTCCTGGAGCGGCTCCCCGTCTGGCTGCGGCTGGCGCGCGACCTGCCCCGGCCCTGAGACGCGATTTCATTGCGCACAATGCAGTCCGGGGGCATGGTGGGGAGAGGAGCCGTCATGTCCCCGTCGAACAAGAAGCGCGGCGACGCGCTGCACCTGGACGAGCAGCTGTGCTTCACCCTGTACTCGACGGTGCACCTGCTCAACCGCACGTACCGGCCGCTCCTGGAGAAGCTGGGCCTCACGTATCCCCAGTACCTGGCGATGATGGTGCTGTGGGAGGAGGACGGCGTCACGGTGAAGGCGCTGGGGGAGCGGCTGCTGCTCGACTCGGGCACGCTGACGCCGCTGCTCAAGCGGCTGGAGTCGGCGGGGTTGCTCAAGCGCGAGCGGGACGTGCTCGACGAGCGCCAGGTGCGCATCCGCCTGACGGCGTCGGGTCGCGCGCTGCGCGCCAGGGCGGAGAGCGTGCCGCCGTCCATCCTGGAGGCCTCGGGTTGCTCGCTGGAGGAGCTCCGGGACTTGAAGGCCCGCGTGCTCGCCATCCGGGAGCAGTTGGGCGCGCGGCTGGGCGAGGAGTCCTCCGCCGCGGCGCCCCGGGGTCAGCGCAAGAAGTCCGGCTAGCGCGCCGGCGCGGTGCGCGTCGGCCTGCCGCTGATTCCCACCAGCTGGCTCACCAGCTCCAGCGCCTGGGTGTAGCGCGTCATCGAGGCCTGGAGCGCGAGCAGCTCCGCGTTGGACAGCCGCTCGCCCGAGGGCGCCGACTGGATGACGCCGACGAGCGCGCGCTGTCCCTGCTCCAGCTCCTGCATGAAGCGGGAGATGCCGTCGAGCCGCTCCGTGCGCTCCCCCGCGGGCACGGCGCGCGGCGCGCCCGCGTCACCGGGGTCCACCACCTTCACGTTCGCGACAGCGACACTCACGGAAGACCGATTCACCGAAGAAGGACGAGGGAGTGCTGCGGTCAGCGGACGCGACATGAAGCGGACTCCTGCGGGGACGGAGTGAGGGGGAGGCGCGAGTATCCGCCCGTGGACTGACAGTCGCCAGCCGGGTGGGCACGGCGGCCTCCTCTCCAGGCACTCGATGACGTCATACGCGGTGAATCCGCGTTCCCCACTCCTGGAGGCGGCTCACGACGTAGGCCGCGTCGAGCACGCCCTCGGGCGAGTACAAGCCGGGCTTCACGGGCGCCCCACCTGTGAGGCCCAGCAGCCGCTCCACGGCGAGCGCGGCGCCCTTTCCGCTGAGACCGGAATGGACGTCCGAGTCGACCAGCGCGTGACGTACGAGTGACGGCGTTCCGTCCGCCTTCACGCCCTCCAGCTCGATGATGACCTCGTGGCCCGGCCCCTGCCCCGGCGCGCGGCGCGAAGCGGGGCGCAGCGCGAAGTCCAGGCGGATGTCGCTCGCGTCCGTGACGGCGGCGAGCGAGGCCACGTCGAGCAGCGGATACGCGCGGCCCTGCCACTGCGTGCCGTCGACCCCCAGAAAGGTGCGCGTGATGTCGGCCTCGCTGGTGGCCCAGAGGAACCGGCCCTCCTTGCGGATGAGCGGACTGGGCACGCCCTTCGCCACGCGGTCCATGTCGCCGAGCGCAGCGGGGCCGCCCACGTCCTCCTCGTCGAACACGGCGGAGATGCGGATGGCGTGGACCTTCGCCAGCTCGCGCGCGAAGTGGAGCGTGGCCAGGGCGACGGTGCCGCCGAGGAAGTGCCCGAGGAACAGCGTGGGCGCGGCGGTGGGCCGCTGGACGTGGAGCGCGACCTCCGGGCCGATGTCGAAGACGAAGTCGGAGAAGGACACGTAGGGCACGCCCTGGTCCTGCGCGTAGCGCATGGTCCGGAGCGAGTCGTCCTTGAGCAGCACGACGATGGCGCTGAACGTGGAGCCCGGAGGCAGGCCCAGGTCATCGCGCTCCAGGTCGATGCGCACGGCGTCGGCGTTGCCCACTTCACGCGCGAGCGCGGACGCCTTCGTCACGTCGCGCGCACCGATGCGAAGGGGGAGGTGGGGCTGGAGGTCGCGCAGGGCCTTCACGGCGCGACGGCCGACGACGCCGGAGCCTCCGATGAAGAGGACGGGGTTGAGCTTCGATGCGTTGTTCATGACGGGATTCCTTTCGAGCAAGGTGGGAGGAAAAGGCCGCGCGTTCTGGCGCGAGCCTCGAACAGCGATGAAGGGCGGCGGCGCGCACGACGCGTGGCGCGGTGGTGGCATCCGCGGCCACCTGCCTCACGTTGTGGGGCCAGCGCGAATCAGAGGCGGCGCGTGCGGACACCGGCCTCCTCGAGTTGGCGCGAGGCAGAGGCGACACGTGCAAACGCCGGCCGCCTCGAGCCAGCGAGAATCAGGAGAGGCGGCGCGTACGGACACCGGCCTCCTCGAGCCGTCGCATCAGATAGGCGGGCTCGATGAGGACGTTCGGCAGGTAGAGCCCCGGCGCGACGGGGGCGCCGCCCGCGAGCCCCAGCAGTCGCTCCACGCTCACGGCCACGCCCACCGCGGTGATGGGCGCCTGCCCCTGCGCGTGGCTCATCTCGTAACGCACGCGCGCCTGCGTGCCGTCGTGCAGCGTGCCCTCGAGTTCGAAGAGCGTCTCGACGGAGAAGGCCCCACCCTTGCGACGCCCGGCGGACAGGCCCACCACCGCGTCGAGCCGGATGGCGCGCGCCTTCGTCTCGGCCGCCAGGCTCACCGGGTCCGTCAGCGAGTAAGCCTGCCCCACGTGCTCGTTCCCATCGCCATCGCGGAAGCGACGCTCACCCGCCGCGCCGCCCACCCAGCGCCACTTGCCGTCCTCGAGGATGAGCGCGTTGGGCGCGGCGCTCGCGGCGCGCTCCAGGTCCGCGGACGCGGCGGGCCCGCCCACGTCCTGCTCGTCCAGCACGACCCCCATCGCGATGGAGTCCAGCGTCTTGAACTCCCGCGCGAAGTGGAGCGCGGGCAGCGTCGCCGCGCCCACCAGCCAACTGGTGCCCAGCAGCACCGCCGAGCGCTGGGGCGCGTTCATGTAGTACGCCACCTCGGGCGCCACCTCGAACAAGCCCGTGGAGATGCCCAGGTGCGGGATGCCCCGGGCTTGAGCGAAGCGCAGCGCGTTGAGCGTGTGGTCCTTCACGAACAGGACCACGGCGCTGTACCCGCGCCCCTCGGGCAGTCCCAGGTCCACGCGCGACAAATCCACGCGCACCGCGTCCGCGTGCCCCAGCTTCTGGGCCACCGCCTCCGCGCGGGCCACATCCCTCCCGCCAATCGTGATGGGCAGCTCGGGATGGAAACGACGAAGCGTCTGGGCGGCCAGCGAGCCGACGACGCCCGAGCCTCCGATGATGAGGACGGACTTCTGCGTAGGTGAAGACATGACGGGTGCGCTCCCCTGCCAGCGTGGGCAGTGGTCGAGAGGGCCGGAGGACCGGCGCGGACGGGAATTCCGACGACCCTACAAGAAGTAAGTTACCAATAGTAGGCCCGCAACAATTTCTTCGGCGTCCGTCCGTTGGTTGCGCGCCAGGGGCCGGGCGGATAAGCCCTGTAGGAGCCGTGGTGACGCGCATGAGTGAGACCTCTTCCAAGAAGCTGCCCAAGGCCCAGCGACGCGAGCAGCTGCTCGACGTGGCGGTGGCGGTGGTGCGTGAGGAGGGCACGGACGCGCTGACGCTCGGGCACCTGGCCGAGCGTGCGGGGGTGAGCAAGCCCATCACCTACGAGCACTTCCAGACGCGCGCCGGGCTCTTGATGGCGCTGTACGAGCGCACCGACGCGCGCCAGGTGGCCCAGCTCCAGGAGGCGCTCGAGCGCACACGGCGCAAGCTGGAGGACGTGGCCCGGGTGATGAGCGCCGCGTACATGAGCTGCTACACCACGTCCGGCCCCGAGCACTTCGCCATCGCCGCCGCGCTCAAGGGCGACGGGCAGATGGAGGCCTTCCACCAGGGCCTGCTGGACCAGTACGTGGACTTCTACCAGCGCACGCTCGGGCCCTTCTGCGACCTGCCCCGGGAGGCGCTGCGTCAGCGCTGCGTGGCCATCATCGGCGCGGCGGAGGCCCTGTCGCGCGACGTGCTGCGCGGGGCCGTGGCGGAGGGCACCGCGGCCAACACGCTCGCGTCGCTCATCGTCTCCTGGTTGACCTCGCGCAAGTAGCACCGCCCGCGTCGATGTGATGCAGTCGCGCCGTGCTCGACAGCGTCACCATCGACCAGCTCCGGACGCTCCGCGCGGTGGCCGAGGAGGGCAGCTTCTCCGCGGCGGCACGCAAGCTGGGCCAGGGCCAGCCCGCCGTCAGTCAGGCCATCCAGCGGCTGGAGAAGCAGCTGGGCCTGCGCCTCTTCGACCGCAGCAGCCGCGTCCCCCGGCTGACCGCCAAGGGCGAGGCCGTGGTCGCCGCCGCGCACCGTCTCCATGAAGACCTGGCCACCTTCCAGTCGGTGGTGGGCCGCATCAAGAGCGGCGAGGAGACGAAGCTCGCGCTCGTCGTCGACGCGATGTTCCCCACCCCCGCGCTGCTCTCCTTCGTGCGTGAGCTGGCCCAGGCACATCCGGGCGTGGAGCTGACGCTGGAGGTGGAGCTGCTCTCCGCGGTGACGGAGCGCCTGCGCGAGCGCAAGGCGACGCTCGGCATCGCAGGCGCGGACCTGGACCTGACCGGCCTGGAGCAGCGGCCCATCGCGTTGTTGAGCATGTTGCCCGTCGCCGCGCCCTCGCATCCGCTGGCCCGCGTGAAGGGCGTCATCACCGAGGAGCACCTGGCCTCCGCCACACAGCTGGTGCTGAGCGAGCGGCTGCCCACGGGCAAGGCGGGCACGACGGACCGGGGCGTGCTGTCGCCGAAGCAGTGGCGCGTCGCGGACCTGATGACGAAACATGCCCTCATCCTCGGGGGCCTGGGCTGGGGCCACGAGCCCGAGCACCTGGTGCGCGAGGACCTGGGCGCCGGCAGGCTGGTGCAGCTGCGGCTCGCCGCGTGGGAGGGAGGCCCTCCGCCCCGGCGCCCGCTCGCCCTGGTGCGCCGCAGGGGCGTGCCGCTGGGCCCGGTGGCCACGTGGGCCTCGAACCGGCTCACGGACCTGTGTCAGCTCGCGCTGTCCGCGGACCATCACACGACGAGCTGACCCGCTCGCTTACTTCGGTCCTTCACTGGGGCCTGTCACTCGCTCGAACGACACCCCAAGGTTCCCGACGCCTTCGAGCGCGTCCTTGATCTCCCCCGAAACGATGAACGAGACCTTGAACTTCTTCAGCCGAAAGACCTGGGCACCATCTGTCTTCGAGGGGTCGATTCGCAGTCCGTAGATCCAGTTGTACTCCCCTTCATATCCAGGCGCGGGGTCGTCCTCGTCATAGCGATGGACCTCCCTGCACCGTGCCTCGTCGATGGCATCAACGACCCGGGTTGCGTTGACAACGAAGTGCCGCTCAAGTGAGCCCTCGACTGACACCGGCAACAGTTGGACGGCATCGGGAGCCAGTGTCCGGAACACGTTCGCGATGGCTTCGCTCCCAATGGGAGTCTCCTCCACTCCCGCGAACACGAACGTGCGCTTCTCCCCCGGATGAGAGGTCCGGGTCTTGATGGGTCCAGGGTCTTGGAGAACGCGCCCGTCCACGAACATCCAAGGCTCGTCAAAAGCCTCCCCAGACTCCCGTGTCGGCGTCGCGAGGAGCCATTGGGGCACATCTCCAAGAACCACTGAGTAGAAATGACGCTCCACCTCACCCCTCTCCTTTCACAATGAAACTCCGCAAGTCGGAGCCCTGCGTCAGAAGCTCGTTGGAAATCCTTGCAAGCTCCTTTGTCAGACTGGCCCGGCAGGTCTCCGGCGTCTGGCAGCGCGCGACAGAACGATTGAGGCGCCGAACCACTTCTCGGTGATACAGCTCAGGGTGAGGTCCCTCGTGCCCCTTGAGCCGCACCTTGTTTGCGACATCCTCGAGAGACATTCCGGCCTTCTTGAAGATCTCCTCACACCTCGGCGTCCAAGGGCCACCTGTCGCGGTCGAAATCGTGTTCTTGGTCGTGCAGATGTGGTGAACGGGTCCCTCCTCGTCACCAGGAAACCGCCCATCCGAGTACATCGCCAGGGCGGCGGCAGCTCCGGGCGCCAGGGCAACGTTCAGCACCCCCGCGGCAGGCATCGCGATTGACGACACCCCACCGCTCATCGCCGCCCCGAGCTGGAATCCTGCCTCGGCCTGCCCTCGAAGCGCGGCCTGGGAGAAGCCAGGCAACCTGGGGCCGTGGGAGGCCATCGCGCTCTTTCCTCCGAGGGCCGTCATGACGACGAGCACCAGGACGCGCGTGCCGTTCGTCCCCAGCACCTCTCCGAAACGATGGCCGATTTCCTGTAACCCCATGACGCTCGTTGCCCTCTCCGATTCGTCCCACAGCCGCACGAAGCCCCGGCCAATCTCCCAGACCGGCACCACCCCCAGGTAGGCCACCATCGCCGCTGTCAATGCGACCGCGATGACCTTGGTGACCGGCTCGGGAAGGGCCATCGTGAGGAGCACCGTCAGCGCGGCGGACGTCACCAGGGCCTTGAGCGCCGTGGGGTTCAGCACCTTTCCGACCTCCGCCTCCACGCTCTCCCAGACGGTATCGAGCGCGAAGGACAGCGCCATGAGCGTCCGGTCCCTTCGCGAGAAGGTAAGCCCCGTCCCGCTCACCAGCGTCAAGCACTCGTCGCCGTCGGGGCAGAGGCGTGAAGACAAGGACTCGGGAGAGGCCCCGGCCCCCGAATCCGCGAGTCCCTTCGAGGAGGCGAGCAGCGTCCTGGACCGCCCCCACCCCTGCTGGTCCGCCGCATCGGCTTCGCGGAAGGCGACATCCATCCGCAAGTCGAGGATGAGTCGGGTGAGGGCCGACTTGAACTCCGCCTCGCTCACCTCCACGGGGTCCACGTCCACGGACTCGTGGGCCACCTGCCTGCCGCCTCCGACGTCCACGTGGACGACTCGGGTCGCCGCACACCCGCTCACGAGAAGCAATGACGCGACCAACCCCACCCATCGCAAAGCGCCTCCGAAAGTCTTCATCCCACGAGAACCAAGAGGTCACGATACCCTCGCTTCAGTGGAGCGATTCAAGGAAGTGGCGCTCGCTCGCCCTGGTGCGCCCTGTGTCAGCTCGCGCTGGCCGCGGACCATCACACGATGTGATGCCGGGCATCATGGGCGGCGGCGATTTACACCTCGCCTCCCAGCCTTACTGTCTGGGTCATGAGCACCACGACCCAGACACTTCCTCCCTCCACCGTTCCCCATGCGCCTCCCCGCGCGCGGACGCTCGAGAGCGTCCACGGCGGCGGGCCCCTGCACTGGGTCGGTGACGGCTTCCGCGTCAAGACGCTCGTCCCCAGTGGCGGCCTCACCCAGGAGCGCGTCAGCCCCTTCCTGCTCTTGGACCACCATCCTCCGTACGAGTACCCGGCCCTCGCCAAGGGGCAGCGCGGCGTCGGCTGGCATCCGCACCGGGGCTTCGAGACCGTCTCGCTCGCCTTCCAGGGCGTCGTCGCGCACCGTGACAACGCGGGCCACTCGGGCGTCATCGGCCCAGGCGACGTGCAGTGGATGACGGCCGCGTCCGGCATCCTCCACGAGGAGTACCAGGAGCAGTCCTTCTCCCAGCGGGGCGGCATCTTCGAGTTCCTTCAAATCTGGGTGAACCTCCCTCGCGCCGACAAGCGGGCCGCCCCGGGCTACCAGCCCATCACCGCGGCCCAGATTCCGACCGTCCCCATCGAGGGCGGCACGGTGCGCGTCATCGCGGGCGACTTCGCCGACACCCGAGGCCCCGCGCGGACCTTCACGCCCATCACCCTGCTCGACGTCAACGTGCGCGCGGGGACGAAGCTCGAAGTGCCCCTGCCCCGTGGCTACAACACCATGGTGCTCGTCGCCTCCGGCCGCGTGTCGTCCGGCGGTGAGCGCGCCGGCGCGGGGGAGCTGGCCGTGTTCGCCAACGACGGCGAGCACCTGACGCTCCTCGCCGAGGAGGACACGCACCTGGTGGTCCTCGCGGGCGAGCCCATCCGCGAGCCCATCTTCCACATGGGCCCGTTCGTCATGAACAGCCAGCGCGAGCTGTTCCAGGCGATTCATGACTTCGAGATGGGCCGCTTCGGCGACATCCCCGAGGATGCGCCCGGCGCCACCCCGTAGGTTCAGCGCGACGCCCGTCGGACCCTTGTGTTCCGACGGGCGCTTGCCCACCGATTCCACTCGACGACCTCTGTCCTCCACTGGGGCCCGCCACTCGAGCCCCAGGTGCTTGTCAGACGCCAATGACAGCATCCCCGCGGCTTGCCTGCCCTTGAGGGAGGCACGGGGTGCGGAATATGCGTGCTGGCCTTTGGGTGGTTGGCGTCGCCTTGCTCTTCACGGGCTGCGCTGGGGTTGATTCGTCGACTCGTAGGGACACGTTCCATCAGCGCGCGGACCTCCCCGGGGAACGGCGGAGCATCTCGGGCGAAGACCCCGAACGCGAACAGGAGGCCGAAGACGCATCGAGGACACCGCTCCACCGCCGCCGCATGTTCCGTGAGTCCGTGTCCCTCGGGGCAGGTCGGAGGCAGCAGGATTCGTTTGTTGTCCTGCTCCAGAGGGCGGGACTCGAAGAGCGCGACACGCGACCCGTCGCGGGAAGCGCTCTCTCCCCGACTCACGCGGCGCGGCTCCTCAAGACGCTGTTGCAAAGGGACGTGACGCTGGGCCAGTTCCCAGCGCGTGTCGCAGTGGGCTTCCTGCTGCGGGAGGTGCTGGCAACGGGCGAGGTGTCGCGGGCGGAGTTGGAGCGCCGGCTCGAGCGCTTCCGGCATCTGGCGGTGCTTCGTCCTGACGGGTGCCTCGCGTGGGTGCTCAGCGGGCGGACCCAGCAACGGGTGGCGCCGGTCGCGTGGAAGGGCGGGGCCTTTCGAGCGCACGGCTTCGAACTGGGCCGCTTCTACGATGGGCGGACGGGCGTCTTCCGGCTGCTGAACGACGAACTGCGGGAGGAGGACGGCTTCCCCCTCGCCGACGTCCACGACGATTCCGACGTCATCAGCCGCACCCTGGACGGCGCCGAAGAGGCGTTCGTCGGGCTCGCGCTCGCGGTGGGGAAGCTCTTCTCGACGTCGCCAGCGGACAACCTCGCGGCGCTCCGGGGGATGCCCGCCGCCGTGGTGGCGCTGTTGGAGTCATCGCCGGAGTACCTGGAGCGCTTCCGGTACATGACCCGGGGCGAGCAGGTGCAGGTCGTCTCCAAGCTGGTGACGAATCTCATCGTCACGTGGGGGACCGTGTCCGCCGCGACGCGCTCGCTCGAAGGGACCGCGCTCGCCACGGCGGAAGTCCCAGCGCTCGCACTGTCCGCCGACGGCACTGTCGCCCTGCGACTCGTGTCCGTATCCGCGGGACGCGCGGCGGCGGTGCTGAGCGGTGGGCCGGGGGCAGCCCTCATCCTCCAGCGAGCGGGTACGGCCGCGAAGGAAGGCGCGCCAGCCCAGGGGCCCGGCAAGTGGGGTCCAGCCAAGGAGTCCATGTCTCCCCGCGCGCGGCGCTACCAGGAACAGATCTCTGGCCACACGGCGGACGAGGCATACTGGGTCGGTGGCGTCGGCCGAGACAGCGGAGGCGTGAAGTTCGATGGCTTCGAGAAGGGCGTGCTGCTGGAGGCGAAGGGGCCGGGCTATGCGAACAAGTTCCTCGACAACCTCAAGCCGAAGGCCTGGTTCGAGATGTCAGGCGCCAAGGCCCTCGTTGAGCAGGCGCAGAGACAGCTAGCCAAGGCCCCGGCAGGGGTCCCGATCCGGTGGCACATTGCGGAACAGAAGACGGCGGAAGCTGTACGGGAGTTGTTCAAGGGGAGAGGCATCACGGAGATTGAAGTTGTCTTCACTCCGCCCTTGCCTTGAGGAAATGAGCCATGAGTGAGAACTACTATGCTGGCGCATACTGGGGGGCACGTAAGGAGTCGGCAGCCCGATGTGCTACGAGGGCAGAGGCTTTCTTCCGCGCCGCCGCCGACGTAGACGCGTCACTCTCGCACTGGTTCCAACAAGGGAAGTCGCGCAAGGACGCTTTGAGGCGTCCCATCGAAATCAGTCAAGCAACGCTGGAGTCAATCATTCGTCGTGGCCAGGACCGAGTGGTCGAGGAGCTTGGGTTTCGATTCAGCGCATGGAATGGCGCCAGCGACGATGACGCCGCCGTGGGAGTCGACGCGACGTGTGGTGGCTACTCCGCACGGGTTGGAAACTTTTGTTTCCTCCAGTTGCCCAGTCGGGGGCTTGGCTCGGAACGGGTTTTGACGGCGGGGGCCCTGGAGGCTCTCGTCAGGGGCATGGCCATTGCCTGGGAGCCTGACTCGGCTATCGCGACCTCGTCAGCGCATCGGGACATGGTGACGGCGACTCCCAAGCCGGGAACGTTCATTGGGTGGGTGACGTACCTTTCACGTCATCGAGGCACCGTCCCCCCACTCCCTGCTCCCGTTCGCGTCGAGCCCGTGGAGGACAAGGGGACCCTCATCGTCCTCACTCCCGAGCGCTTCACCGCCAGCAACCCGGAGCACGTGGCGCTCGCTGAGCGAGTGCACGAGTTGCTGGACCGCGCGGGGGTGTTGAAGCCACTCCAGGTCCAACCCTAGTAACGACGACGGGCGCTCAGCGTCCCCGGGCCCGACGCGCGGCGGCCTGTGGCTTCACGCGGGGCTCCGTCGCCCGCGTCATCGCCGGCTCCTTCAACACCTCCACCATCAACTGCCGGAAGTAGCGCGCGCCGGGGTCCGTGTGCGTGCGCTCATGCCATATCAGCGACATGGGCATGGGCGGCGTGCTGATGGCCAGGCGCAGCCGCTTGACGGGCAGCATCGCGCACAGCGCATCCGCGGTGCGCCCCGGCATCCCCGCCACGTAGTCCGTGCGCGTGACGGCCATGCCCGCGGCGATGAAGTGCGAGACGGACAGCGCGGGGTTGAACTCCAGGCCGTGCTGCTTGCAGAACTCCTGGAAGTAGCGGTGGCCGATGCCCGGACGCCCCTGCGCGATGACCATGCCGATGTGCCGGGAGGCGTTGAACTCCTCCCTCGTCAGCGTCGACCCGCGCAGGCGCGGATGCTCCTTGCGCACGAGGAAGGCCACCTCCTCCAGGTAGAGGTCCTCGGAGAAGTAGCCATCGCGCGCCGCCACCATCTGGGGCGCCAGCGCCGCGTCCACCTCGCCCGTGGTCAACCCGTCCGAGGCCATCAGGAAGTCGATGCTCACCACCCGCAGCCGCGCGCGCGGCAGCCGCTGGGCGAAGGCCTCCACCACCCGGGGCACATCGCAGACATCCTGGTTGTCACCACACGACAGCGTGAAGGTGCGCGTGCTCTGCGCGGGCACGAAGCGCTGTCCATCCACCGCCACCTGCAGCTGCGCCACCGCGTTGACCACGAGCGGCCGCAGCTCCTCGCAGCGCGGCGTGGGCACCAGGCCTCGACCGCTGCGCACGAAGAGCGGGTCCCCCAACATCTCCCGCAGCCGGGCGAGCGCGTTGCTCACCGCGGACTGCGTGACATGGAGCTGCTTGGCCGCGTCCGTGGCGCTCCCCGTCTCCAGCACCGCGTGCAGGACGAGGAACAGGTTCAGGTCGATGGCGGACAGGTTCATGACGGCACGCTCAGGAGCGCTGCGCGCCCGACAACATCGCCGCCACCTGGGGGTCCAGGCGGAAGGACTCGAAGAACGCCTCCGCGTCGGCGGGCGGCTGTCCCTCCGGGTGGAGCAGGAGCTGCTGATAGAGCCGGGGCCCCACCAGGTAGAAGCGGCCCTTGAGCCGGCGCGGCCCGGAGATGCCCTCCACCTCCCAGCCCGGGAAGCCCTCCAGCGTCAGCGGCCGCGAGGACACGCCCGTGGCCCCCAGCGCCTCCAGCGCACCCATGCTCGCACGAGACACCACGTCGCTCGGCTTCGCCTGCGACACGGCCGACGCGGGGAAGTCCGTGTACGAGACGTAGTACGCCGTGGACGACTCCTTGCGCTCGGCGATGAACGTATGGAGTGTCACCTCGCCCACATCCGTCAGCTGCGAGCGGCGCTCCTCGCTCACCGGCCCCGGCAGCGCGACGGAGAAGCCGCCCTCCGTGGACTGGACTACAGAAGCCCTGGCGGCGGCCGGCGGGGCCACCGGGGTCTCGGGCGCCGTCTGGCGGGAGGCACACGCCCCCAGTCCTCCCACGGACAGCAGGATGGCGAGCGGCGCGACCCGGCGCGAATTCTTCATAATCCCTGCGACTCCTGGCATGTGGCCCGGAAGGTACGTCCGACGAGCGTCCGGCGCACCCAGCCTCCACGACACGAGCGTCGCGCGCAACGCTTTGCGTCTAGTGCAGGGCGTCCGGGCCCCCGCCCCGGGCCTCCGCGGCCGGCCCTTCGGCGCCGTGCGCCTTCTCGCCGCTCACCCGCGCCAGCCGGACACAGAAGGAGGACCCCGCCCCGGGAGCGCTCCGCACCTCGATGTTGCCGCCATGCGCCTCCACGATTCGCCGGGCCACGGACAGCCCCAGCCCCACCCCCGGAGCGCGCTTGCCGCGCGGGTTGCCCAGCCGCTGGAAGGGCGCGAAGAGGATGGCCATGTCCTCCTCGGAGATGCCGATGCCCTGGTCCTTCACCACCAGGAGCACGTGCTCCGCCTCCCCTCGCACGGCCACCTCCACGCGGCTTCCCGCCGGGGAGTACTTCAGCGCGTTGCTCACCAGGTTGGCCATCACCTGCTCCAGCCGGTCCGGGTCCGCGCGCACGAAGAGCGGCGCGTCCGGCACGTCCAGCTGGAGCACGTGTCCGCTGTCGCTCGAGCGGTACAGCTCCACCACGCCGCGCGCCAGCTCGCGCGCGTCCCGCACCTCCGGGCGCAGCTCCAGCTTGCCCGCCTCGATGCGCGTGGCGTCGAGCAGGTCTCCCACCATGCGGTCCAGCCGCTCCACCTGACGTCCCACCAGCGCCAGCGTGCGCTGCATGCGCTCGGGCGTGAGCTGGGCGTGGCTGCGCTCGGACAGCGCGGTGGACAGCTTCAGCGCGGACAGGGGGTTTCGCAGCTCGTGGGCCACGCCGGCGAGGAAGGCGAGCTGCTGCTCCTGCTGGTGCGTGAGGCTGTTGGCCATCTCGTTGAAGGTGCTGGCCATGTCCCGCAGCTCCGTGGGCCCGGCCACCGGCGCGCGCGTGCGCTTGCGGCCCACGCCGAAGCGGCGCATGGCCTGGCTGATGTCCTTCAGCGGCTGGAGCGCGATGCGCTGCAACAGGAGCGAGCCCACGACGAAGGCCATCAGGAGCAGGCCGCACAGCGACAGGCCCACGGTGTTGCCCAGGCGACTGAGGTCCGCCGAGGCCTCCCGCGCCACGCGGGCCTCCTCCACGTTGAGCTGCACCAGTCGCTCGAGCGAGTCGAGCGCCGCGTCCATCGCGGGCACCACGGGGGCCAGGCGCGTGCGCGCGGGCAGGCGTGCGGCCTCGCGCTGGGCCCACAGGTAGCGCTCGAAGTCCCCCTCCACCTCCTGGATGAGGGTCCGCTCGGCGTCGCTGACGGCGTTGCGCTCCAGCCCGTCGAGCAGGAGGGGGAACGAGGCCTCGATGCTCTCCACGGAGCGCCCGCGGATGAGCTGGGAGCGGGTGTCCTGGGGTCCGGCGCCGCCGCTGAGACGGAAGTGGTTGAGCAGGTCGATCTCCAGCTCCTCCGCCATGTGCAGCCCATCCACGGAGTTGCCGAGCGTGTTGGCCGAGTGGGTCTGCGCGTTCGTGAGGACGATGAGCGCGACGGCGGCGATGAGGGTGAGGAGGGCCAGTCCGCCCATGGTGGCGGCCAGCCAGGCGCGCAGGCTCATGGTGTCTCCTGGAGAGTGGCGAGGGCGGGACGGGTCACGGTTCAAGCCCTCCTGGACTGGGGACGGGTGAGACGGCGGTGCCCCCTACCTGACTGGAGGAACAAGCCCAGGAGGTGGGGGATTCACCGAGTGGACAACGGCGCGGCGTGGGGGTGGGTTCCCCGCACGGTGTCAGCGCTGGCGGCGGGCAATCGTGCTAGGGAGGTTTCAGCGAGGCGGGCGGGCGAGAGCCTGCTGGCCGCGCGTGAGGTCACCACCATGGACATGCTCCCCCAGCCGAGTCGTACCCTGAAGTTCGATGGTTTCTGGCGCTGGCTCCAGGAACACACGCAGTGCATCCTCCGGTGCGGCTCGGTCGACGCGATGCTGTACGACCACGACGACTTCCACTGGGTGGTGCTCGAGGAGGACCGCCAGCACATCATCCAGGTGCTCAAGGGCAAGGTGCTCGTGGGCGAGCTGGTGATGGCGGGCCGCGAGGTCACCGAGGTGAACGTGGCGCCGGACCCGGACTCGGGCACCCAGGGCCACTTCCTGGTGGAGCTGATGGGCGGTCCGAAGGAGGACCCGCAGGTGCTCTACCACTTCATCATGGCGCACGGCATCGACCCCGCGCCGGGCCACAAGGACCTCAAGCACTGAGCACTGTCGCGCCGTGTGCTCCGTTCATCACGGAGCACGGCGCCGGGGTTCGAGCATCGAGCGGGATGCCTCACCCCGTCCCGCTCGTCAGTGCGTACGACGTCGACCGTGGTGCCGGGCGTCGAGCACCGGGCAGGGGGCTTCACCGCGTCCCGCGCAGTGCCCGTCACGTCGTCGCCGCGGACACCGAGGCTCAGGCCCCCCGAGCACCAAGCAGGACGCGCTCGATGAGCACCACCGCGTCCCTGGCGCCATTCGCGTAGCTCGGAGGGTCCCGTCTCGGGCGCGAGTCCACCAGTTCCACCGCGCGCTCCACCAACTCCTCGGGCGTGCGCGCCAGCTCCTCGGGGCGCAGCCGCACCGCCTGTCGGTCGTAGCGCCGCGCCCGTGCGAGAGCCACCAACGGGGTGCCCGTCACCCGGGCCTCCTGCACGGTGTTGTAGCCACCCGCGCCGACGAGCACGTCCACGCCGGACATCACCGCCAACGCGGGCCACACGCGCAACGGACGGGGCGCGCCGTCACGCACCACGTTCTTCTTCCGGGGCGCCTTCTCGGAGAGCCAAGGCCCCGGAGGCGCGAGCCACCGCACCGGCGCCTTCGCGCCGAGCCGCTCCTGAAGCCGCGCCGCGATGAGCCCCGCCTCCTCCACCTCCAGCGCGTTGCCGCTCCCCATCACCGCGACCAGGGGACGCGTGTCCTCGGGCGCGACACCCAGCCGCTCACGAGCCTCCCCACGCCCGAGCCACTCCTCGCGCCCGAGCAGCAACCAAGGCTCGGTGCGCACCGCGCGCGGATGTCCCGCGAAGGGCGCGTCCTCACCCGGGACGAGCAACAGGTGGAAGTCCTCCACCGCGGCGGCGATGTCGAAGCGCGCGACGTACGTGGGATTCAAGTCGCGATGCACCAGCACCTTGCCCATGCGCAGCGAGGGCAACAGCGGCGCCAGCTCTCCCACCAGCCCGCGAGGGAACGTGTCCACCACGAGCAGGTCCGGGCGCACGCCCTCGAGCAGACAGTCCACCGTCTCGCGCATGGCGGCCTTGCCCAGCTCCGGGCTCAACCGGTGCACATGCACCTCCGGACCGAGCACCGCCTCCAGCGGGACATCGGGCGCGAAGGGGCTGTTCGTCACCAGCGTGACGTGATGGCCCTTCCGAGCCGCGTTGCGCGCGAGCCCCGAGGCACGGGTGAAGTGCCCCATGCCGCCGCCCAGGGCGTAGATGAGCCAGCGCGCGGGAGTCATCAGCTTCCGCCCAGGTCCTCCTCGAAGGAGGCATCTTCCTCGTGGCGCAGGCTCTCGCCGTCCGCCTCGGTGAAGTCATGCGGGTCCCTCGAGGAGCCGCCCCCCCCACGACGCGCCACGACCGTAGTAGCCGTAGTCGTCGTAGTAGGTGCTCGCCTCATCCGAGTCGTCGGAGAGCATGCCCGCGCACCCCGTGCAGACCATCTGGTCCTCCTGCGGGGTCAGATGCATCTCGCAAGCGAGCTTGCCGCACAGCTCGCAGTGCGTGCCCGCGGGCATCCCGCACTCGCGGGGCAACAGGAAGCCCAGCCCCACCTGACAACCCTGGCTCATGGCCGAGGCTCCGCGGGCGGCTGCTGGAGCTGGTGGAGCAGCGCCACGCGCAAGGGCAAGGACACCGCCTCGAAGGCGAGGCACGCCGCCGCGTCCGCGCGCACGAGCGCATGCGTGGAGAGCGTCGTCTTGCCCTGGGCATCGCGCAGGGACACCTTGCCCTCGCGCACCTTCACGCGCGCAATCTCCGCGCCCGGCGCGTCATAGACACGGGCACCGTCATCCTCCGGGAGCACGGTGTAGAGCAACGCGCCCTTCGAGTCGGTGAGGCGCCAGCCTGGCCCCTGGATGGCGAGGGTGTAGAGCACCTGGCGCTGCTCGCCGTCGCGCACGATGAGCGCGCCACCGGACGAGCCGAGCACATACCCCAGCGCCACGTCATCGGGACCGGAGACCTTGAGGGAGGCGCCCTTCCACTTCAGGCGCGCCAGCTCGCGCTCGTCACCATCGACGAGCTTGGCGCCGTCGTCCTTGGGCTTGAGGGAGAAGCGCTCGCGGCCGTCGCCGTCCTTGAACTTGAGCTTGCCCGGCAGGGGCACGTCCTCCGCGGAGGCGGCGGTGGTCGTGGGGGCCTGGGGAGGCTCGGAGCCGGAGGGGCGCGAGCAGCCCCACGCGAGCAACAGGCACAGGAGGAGTGGGAGGCGGCTCATGAAGCCCTCGCGGTGAGGTGCTTGCCGCGCGCCGAGGCGGCGTGGAGCACCTGGAAGAGGCTCAACAGCATCATCAAGCAGGCCCGGGTCGCGTCCGGCTCCACCTTCCATTCGGAGTCCATGTGAGCGCGCATGGCGAGCTTGTCCTCCGTGACGTCGAGCCGGGACAGCTTCACCTGGGGAGGCAGCTTCACGGCCTGCTGGGCCTGGGCGCGCATCTGGACGAGGCCGGGGTGACGCTCGGGCTTCACGCGCAATTGGGCCTGGAGGAAGGTGGCGCTCTTGCGCCTGCTCTTCGTCTTGTACTTGCCGCGCGGGTTGCGCCGGGTGCGCGTGCGCTTCTGGAGCCACTCGGTGAGGGAGAGGCGCAGGTGGGTGCCGTCGCGCAGGCGGGCCTGGAGGGACAGCCACGGGTCCTCGTAGTCGCTCGTCTCCCAGCCGGTGGGCGTCTTGCCCCGGCGGGTGAAGTTCGAGGCGTGGTCGACGGGCTGGAAGTCCAGCACCAGCGTGACGGGCTCCTGCGGGTCGATGTCGCGCAGCAGCGGGCGCAGCAGTCGGGCGGGCAGTTGGTAGCGGCGGTCCTCCAGGTCACACCCCGCGTAGCCGGAAGCCTTGAGGTGCAGGCCGACCGCGCCCACGAGCGACAGCCAGCCGAGCCACCACGCCCACCCGCCGAGCCAGGAGACCTCCGTGAAGCCGCGAAGGATGAAGGACAGGCCGACGAGGCCCGCGAAGCCCCTCAGGGCCCATCCGCGGCGACGACGCCAGAGGCGGGCCTGTTCGGCCATGTGCTCGTCGAGGTGCCCGAGTCGATTCAGGTCCTCCATCAACACGGACACAGGCGCGGTGTTGCGGTAGCACTTCTCCACGCGGAAGCGGTCGACGTCGAAGGACACGATGAGAGCTCCCCCTCGGAGCCACGATACGGAGGCGCTGAGTGTATGGGTCGGCGGGGGGCGGGGCAAACGAGGAGGTTGGCCGGGGATGGCCAGGCGCGATAGCACGCATGACGTGGCCTCCGCGTCTGGCATCGTCTACGCATCGTTCGACCGTTTCCCGGCCCCCAAGGGGGCAGCCGTGCACATCCGGGCCTTCGTGGAGGCGCTGGGCACGGCGTTCGGAGGGGTGGACCTGCTGGCGCTCCGGGACGGCCCCACGGCCAGCTCGGAGCCGAGGCCCCTGGTCGAGGGCGTGACGTACCACCCCCTGGACGCGAGGGGGCGGGACCTGGTGGCGCAGGCCCTGTCGTTCCGCACGCACCTTGCGGCGTGGTGGAGGAACCGGCCGAGGGCGCGGGTGGTCCACGTGCGCTCCATCTTCGAGGGCTATCCGGTGGCGACGCGGAAGGCCGCGCTGACGGATGCGCTGGTGTTCGAGGTGAACGGGCTGCCGTCCATCGAGCTGAAGTACCACCACCCGGACGTGGCGGACGACGCGGAGCTGATGCTGAAGCTCGTCGCGCAGGAGGACGCGTGTATCGCGAGCGCGGACCTGCTCGTGACGCCCAGCGAGGTGACGGCGGAGTACCTGGTGAAGCGCGGCGCGCGGGCGTCGAAGGTGCGGGTGATTCCGAATGGTGTCGAGCTGGAGGTGTTCCGCCACGCACCGCCGAGGATTCGAGCGCCGGGGCAGCCGGTGCGGCTGCTGTACAGCGGGACGATGACGTCGTGGCAGGGAGTGCATCACGCCATCGAGGCGCTGCGGCTCTTGCGGGAGCAGATGCCCGCGGTGCTGACGTTGGTGGGGCCGCTGCGCAAGCACCAGCGCAAGGTGATGATGGACCGGTGTGGGGACCTGCTGCTGGAGGGGGCCGTGGAGCTGCGGGAGCCCCTGCCCCAGGCGGAGCTGGCGGCGTTGCATCATGCCTGTGACGCGGTGCTGGTGCCGTTGCCGGTGAATGACCGCAACTGCGTGCAGGGGTGTTGTCCGCTGAAGTTGCTGGAGGCGATGGCGTCGGGGACCCCGGTCATCGCGTCGAACCTGCCGGTGGTGAGGACGCTGGCGGGGCCGGACGAGGTGCTGCTCGTGAGGCCGGGCTCGCCGAAGGCCATCCTGGAGGCGGTGAAGGACCTGTGCGCGAACGCGGAGCTGGGTGCGTCACTGAGCCACAGGGCCAGGGCCCGCGTGGAGCGCGACTTCAATTGGGCGAAGGCCCGCGAGGCGCTGGTGGACGCGTACGAGACAGAGCTAGGGATGAAGCGCAAAGCCCCGGGCGTCGTGGCGAGCTGAGTCGCGGAGCCGCGCAAGCAGTCGGGCGAGACCGCCCCGATGTGGCATCGGGCAGTCGAGACCCAACGCCGACCCGCCTGACGTGGCAGCCGATGCGAAGTGCGCGTGGATGAGTCAGCGCCAGGTCTTCCGCACCATCCCGCGCTGACGCGAAGCGCGCGCGGATGAGTCGGCGCCAGGTCTCCCGAGTCATCCCACGCGAGGAACGGCGCGCGTGAGGACCCGGCGCAGCACCTCCGCCTCGGCCTCGGACTGGAAGCGCTCCAGGATGCGACGGCGCGCGGCGGCGCCGATGGCGGCGCGGTGCTCCGAGGACAGCGACAGCACGTCGAGACACGCCTGTCCGAGGTGGTTGAGCAGGGCCTTGGAGACGATGAAGCCATTGCGCTGATGGTCCACGGCCTCGGGGATGCCGCCCGCGTCACTGGCGATGACAGGCAGGCCGCAGGACATCGCCTCCAGCAGCGCGTTCGGCATTCCTTCCCACAGGGACGGCTGGAGATACACGTCGCACAGGCGCAGGTGCGCGGCGATGGACTCCGGTGTCTCGAGCGCGCCCGAGACGAGTATGCGAGCCCCGTCCTCGGGGTGCTCGGCGCGGAAGGCGACGAGGTGCTCGGCATCCCGAGGCCGCACCTCACCAATGACGAGCAGACACGCGGGCCGGGTGCGCCGCACCTCCGAGAGCGCGGCGAGCAGGAACGGCAGCCCCTTCTTGTGACGCAGCTCACCGGAGAAACCGAGCACCGCCTCATCCGGAGCGATGCCAAGCCGCGCGCGCAGCGAGACCTCCGCGGGGCCGGGTGAGAACACCTCGGTGTCGACGGCGTTGGGGATGACCTCCACACGGCCGTCCTTGCCGAGCAGCATGCTCATCTTCCGGCCCAGGTCGGCGGAGGCCGCGGTGAGCACATCCGCGCGCTGGAGCGTCCACAGCAGGCGAGCGAAGTCCCCGGGCGGGAACATGTGCTGGTCCACGTCATTGCCGCGAGCGCTCACGGTGGAGGCGATGCCGACAGACGCGGCGAACACCACGGCGAGGAACCCCGGCGGCGACAGGTAGTGCCCCCAGACCAGGTCATAGCGTCGGCGCGAGTGCAGATACCCGAGCACGTCCAGCGTGTGTTGCATGGACAGGTCGCTGCTCCCGAAGAGCCCCAGCCGATGCAACGTGACACCGCGAGCAAACGGCGTCACCTCGCCCGCATCGTCCAGTGTGCTCAGCGCGCCGGGGGCCGCCGTGCGGGTCCAGGCGAGCACCTCCACCCGAGCCCCGAGTCGAGCCAGGGCCCCCGCGGTGCGGGCGCCGCTGCGAGCAAGCCCTCCGATATCAGGCGGGAAGCGTTCAGCGAGGAGAAGGACACGAGGTGAGCCAGCCATGGGGATGAATCTACCCGGCTGGGGCTGCTTCACCCTCGTGGAATCTCACGAGCCATCACTCACCACACGACAACCGGTCATCACGACGCACAAAGCCAGACGAATTGATTGGACACCCCCGGCGAATCACTCACACCATGGCTTCGCCCTCACTCCCCCCGGCTCGCGGTCCGTGACTCAATCCCAATCGGGTTGAGACGCGCTCCCTCACCGCGGCCAGGTGTCATCCCCGCCCCACATCCTTCGACGGGAGTTCGTCCCCACTCCTCCGCGCACGAGAGGCCGGTCGCGGAGAAAATCCTTGGAGCGCAGCTTGAAACACCCCTGTCAGCCGAGGTCATTCGTACCTCGCATCCTCTCCGTGATTCCCCTCCTCCTGGCCCTGCTGTCCTGTGGCGAGCCGGAGCCCATGTCTGACAATGGGTCGGAGACGACCACGACCCAGAAGAAGCTGTCTGCCCAGGTGAAGGTGGACCGAGCCGTGGCGGCCGGTGCCTACCACTCCCTGTTCCTGCAGAAGAACGGCGAGGTCTTCGCCTGGGGACAGAACTCCGTCGGACAGCTGGGGACGGGCAACACCAGCACCACGCCGGTGGCGAGCCCCACGAAGCCCGTGGGTCTGCCTCCCAGCAAGGCCATCGCCGCGGGACAGACGCACTCGCTCGCGCTCGATGTGGATGGGAATGTCTGGGCCTGGGGCAAGAACGACTTCGGCCAGGTGGGCCTCGGCACCACGGGTGGATTGGTGAACGCCGCCACGCGCGTGAGTGGGCTGTCGGGTATCCAGGCCATCTCGGCGAACGGGAATTTCTCCCTCGCGCTGGGGCAGGACGGCCGCGTCTGGGCCTGGGGACAGAACGCCTCCGGGCAGGTGGGCAAGGGCGCGGTCAGCACCGCGGAGTCCACGCCCCGCCAGGTGAACAGCCTGCCCACCATCCGCGCCATCGCGGCGGGTCACAACCACGCGCTCGCGCTGGATGCGGACGGCAAGGTGTGGGCGTGGGGCAAGAACGACTTCGGGCAGCTCGGCACGGGGAGCACCACGCCCGCCATGGTGCTCGTGCCCGCGGTGGTGACGACGCTGCCTCGGGCCAAGGCCATCGCGGCGGGAGCAGCGCACTCGCTCGCCATCGATGAGCAGTTCGGCAACGTCTGGGCCTGGGGGCAGAACTCCTCCGGGCAGGTCGGCACCGGGACGACGAGCACCACACCGGTGCTCACGCCCACGGCCGTCCCGGGCGTGTTCGCCGCGACGCACGTGCGCGCGGGTCTTGCCTTCTCGATGATCATCATGGGCAATGGCGTGGTGAAGGCGTGGGGCCTCAACGCCTCCGGCCAGCTCGGGCATGGCGCCCCGGGAGGCACGAGCGGAGCTCCCGTGGATGCCGTGGGACTCACGGACGTCACGGCCATCGCCGCGGGCTACCACCATGCGTTGGCGGTGCGCCCGGGCTGTCCGGTGTGGACGTGGGGCAACAACAGCCAGGGGCAGCTCGGCACGGGTGCGTACACGACCACGGCGACCTCCGCGCCCGTGACGACGCTCATCCTCAACACCTACTACTACGACAGCGACATGGACGGCTTCGGCGACGAGTATGTGTCCATGGAGGCCTGTGCCCCGGTGGATGGCTTCGTGGAGGACATCGACTGTGACGACTTCACGTCGACCACGTACCCAGGCGCGCCGGAGACGTGCAACAGCATCGACGACAACTGCGACAGCGAGGTCGACGAGGGCAACCCGAGTGGCGGCGAGGAGTGCGCGACGGGCGCGCTCGGTGTCTGCGCGAAGGGCACCACGGCCTGCACGCAGGGCCTCGTGGTGTGCGAGCAGAACCAGGCCGCATCGGACGAGCAGTGCGACGGCCTGGACAACGACTGTGACGGAGAGGTGGACGACGGCAACCCGGGCGGCCTCGTCGCGTGCGAGACAGGCGGCGTCGGCGTGTGCGGCGAGGGCGTCAGGTACTGCACCCACGGCGCCCTGGAGTGCGTGCAGAAGTACGCCCCGTCCGCGGAGACCTGCGACAACCGCGACAACGACTGCAACGGCCAGACGGACGACGGGCTGACGTTCGCGACGTGGTACCTGGACCAGGACCACGACGACTACGGTGTCGCCTCGCAGTCGATGCAGGCCTGTGCGCGCCCGGTGAACCACGCGGCCCAGGCGGGTGACTGCGACGACACGCGGGCTGCATTCAACCCCGGCGCGCCCGAGTCCTGCGACGGCGTGGACAACAACTGTGATGGCCAGGTGGACGAGGGCCTGACGCGGCAGACGTGGTACCGCGATGCGGACGGTGACGGCTTCGGCGTCGCGAGCGACACGGTGAGCGACTGCCGGCAGCCCGCGGGCTATGCGGCCGTGGCGGGCGACTGCAACGACGGCAACGCCTCCATCAAGCCTGGAGCCGCGGAGGTCTGCGACGGCGCGGACAACGACTGCGACTCCCTGACGGATGAAGGCGTGCTGGGCACGTACTACCGGGACGCGGATGGCGATGGCTACGGCAGCGCGAGCCAGTCGACGCAGGCGTGCGCGGCGCCCACGGGCTACGTCACGAACGCCTCGGACTGTGTGGACACGGATGCGTCCATCCACCCGGGAGCCGCGGAAGTCTGCGACGGTGTCGACAACAACTGCGCGGGAGGC
The DNA here is from genome assembly GCF_006518215.1 of Myxococcus sp. AB025B. Taxonomy (NCBI): domain Bacteria; kingdom Pseudomonadati; phylum Myxococcota; class Myxococcia; order Myxococcales; family Myxococcaceae; genus Myxococcus; species Myxococcus sp. AB025B. The sequence goes on along the minus strand of NZ_SRLW01000123.1, from coordinate 1,672 downwards.
GCCGACGAGGGAGTCCCCACGCAGGAGTGGTTCCTGGACGGAGACGGGGATGGATATGGTCGGTCGACCCTGTCGACGCGGAGCTGCCGTCAGCCCACGGGCTACGTGGCGAGCGCTTCGGACTGCGATGACTCCAACCCGACGACGCACCCGGGCGCCACCGAGGTCTGCGACGGCGTGGACAACAACTGCGCGGGAGGAGTCGACGAGGGCCTCACGACCCAGACCTGGTATCGGGACGTGGACGGTGATGGGTACGGCGACGCGAACAACGCCACGCAGTACTGCAGACAGCCGTCGGGGTATGTGAGCAACGCCTCGGACTGCCACGACGCGAACCCCAACATCCGTCCCGGCGCCTCCGAGACGTGTGATGGCGTGGACAACAACTGCAACGGCTCCACCGACGAGGGTGTCACCTCCACGTACTACAGCGACGCGGATGGCGACGGTTACGGCAACGCCTTGGCCAGCACCCAGGCCTGCACGAAGCCGGCGGGCTATGTCTCCAACGCTGGAGACTGCAACGACGGCAGCGGTGCAATCCACCCGGGGGCCACGGAGGTCTGCGACGGCATCGACAACAACTGCGCGGGCGGCGCCGACGAGGGCCTCACCACCTCGACCTGGTACCGAGACGCGGATGGAGATGGCTACGGCAACGCCAGCGTGTCCACCCGGCACTGCCAGCAGCCCTCGGGCTACGTGAGCAATGCCTCGGACTGCCATGACGGGGCCTCCAACATCTACCCGGGAGCATCGGAGACCTGCGACGGCGCGGACAACAACTGCAATGGCTCCGTGGACGAGGGCGTCACCTCGACCTGGTACCGGGACGCGGATGGCGACGGTTACGGGAGCGCGTCGAGCTCCACCCAGGCGTGCTCGAAGCCCTCCGGGTACGTGACGAACGCCAGCGACTGCAACGACGGCAACGCGAACGTCCGCCCCGGAGCCCCCGAGCTCTGTGACAGCCAGGACAACAACTGCAACGGCTCCGTCGACGAAGGTCTGACGGTGACCACCTGGTACCGCGACGCGGACGGGGATGGCTACGGCAACGCGAGCCAGCCGGTGCAGTCCTGCAGCCAGCCCGGCGGCTACGTGGTGAACAACACGGACTGCAACGACAACAACCTCGACATCAATCCAGCGGAGGTGGACCTCTGCCTCGACGGCCTCGACAACAACTGCTCTGGCATTGCCGATGAAGGGTGCGGAGGCGGCACGCACTGCCTCACGCCCGAGACGGCGGACCACGAGCGCCAGGTCAGCATGCTTCCCTGGCCATGGCCTCCTGAGCCCTGCAACGAAACGTAACCCTCCACGGGGGTCACTCCCGTGAGGAACCTCCTGAGCGAAGAAGTCCAGTAGGCCCCACAACCACATGACCCGGCGTCAGGAGGACGCACCCTCCTGACGCCGTTCCGTGAATAATTCCCGCGAGCCCCCGTCCAGGGGCACGGAGGATCCACCCCTACCCCAGGGCCGGACCCCTACAGGCTCCTCCGGAGGCATTCCACACATGCACGCGCGCCCGTGGTGGGCAATCGCGCTCGCGGGGACACTCGCGGGCTGCATCGTCGAGTCCGGGCTGGACGACCCGCCCGGCTGGGACGACGACCCCAACGAGCCCAGGCCCGACCCCAGCAACCCCAAGCCCTGTCTCTTA
>NZ_SRLW01000122.1:0-27963 GCF_006518215.1 Myxococcus sp. AB025B | reverse complement strand
CGCCCGTCCCCAAGAAGCCGACGCCCAAGCCGGACAAGGTCGTCACGGCGCCGCCCAAGCGCTCCACCCCTGCGCCCAAGCCGGTTCCGGAGCCGGACAAGGCGCCGCCGGTGGAGCCCGTCGTGGCCGCCAACACCCCCGCCTTCGGCTACTTCGCGCAGGTGCTGCCGCTGACCGCCGATGACGGTACCTTCCTGGTGAGGGGGGCCCGCGCCAGGGCCTTCCAGACGGGCATGGACGTGAAGGTGGTGGGCGACGCGACGTCCGACGGACAGCGTCCGGTGCTCGGCACCGCCCGGGTCGTCGCCACCGACAGGCGGCAGGCCCGCCTGAAGCTGGCCAAGGACGTCAAGTCCGCCCCGAAGCTCTACGCCGCCGTCCCCGCGGAGGACCCCTACTTCGGAGAACCCACCGAGCGGGGCGTGGAGCCCGCGTCCGCCACCGCCCCGCCCCCGAAGTCCGGTGCGTTGACGGGACACATCTCGAAGCGCGACCCCCTGATTGGCGCCACCTCCTACACGGTGAACAACGCCGACGAGTTCGAGTGGACCGACTGCGTCCTCGTCATCGAGACGCGCCAGCGCGCGACCCTGGGAGAGGTGCCCGCCTACTCGAAGCGAGAGGTGAAGCGCTTCAGCAAGCCCCAGACGCAGCAGGTGCCCCCCGCGGGCAAGGCGGGCGTGTACTGCAAGGAGGGGACGCTCTTCTCGACGGTGAAGTGACGCCTTCCGGGCGCTAGGGCCCGCCCGAGCGCTCCGCGGCCACCGGACAGTCCGCCACCACCGCGCGCACGTCCTCGCGCCCTCCGCGGGCCTCGCGCACGGCCCGGCTCAGCGACGTCTTGCACTCCCACGTCACGTCCCGCGTGCCGTGGCAGCAGTGCCAGCCCGTCAACGTCCGCCCCAGGTACTTGAGCATCTCCGCCCGCGTGGGGGTGACGAGCAGCCACACCGCGCCCGCGATGAGCCCCAGCCAGGGCAGCTGCGCGCCCAGCCCCTTGAGCCGCGCCGAGGCGCCCGCCGTCACCGGCTCCGCGTGCACGCCGAGCCAGGTGTCCAGGGGACGGCGTTGCAGCACCGGGGTGATGAGCAGGTCCACCGGCGTGGTGAGCGCCCGGGCCAGGGCGCGCGGCACCCCGGGCGCGCGGCCCATATGCACCAGCCGCACCCCGAGGAGCTGCCGCCACAGCGTCCTGCCCCAGATTCCGCCCACCGCCGACACCGCCAGCCAGGCCAGCAGGATGGCGACGAGCATCGCCACCGGGGTCCGCTCGTGCTCCAGCGCCCGCAGCGCGGCCCAGCCCACCAGGGCCGCCGTCGCCAGGTCCAGCACGTCCGCCACCCACAGGTGCCACTGGTACCGCGCCTCGGTGGTCACCTTGTCCGTCGAGAACAACGCCCCGTCGCTCATCCGCCCACGCTCCTCGGGGCGCGGAGCATAGACCTTCGCCCGGCCCCGCGGGGGACTGACGCGCCTGCCTTCCTCGCGCGGGTCCCCGTCCGGAAGCAGTCGTCCGCGTGCGTGACGCCGGGCGGGAGAGCGGGCGCCCACGGGCCGCCCTGGGGAGACCGGGGGACGTGACTCCTGTCTGTTTCCCGCAGTGGCGCCTCGGGCCCCTGGCTCCCATCTTGGGTTCAGCGCGATGCGGCGAGGCCCCCGCCACCACCGGGGCCTCGAGGCGCGGCGCGGACGCCACGTCCCCGGTCCTCCGGGGTGCGTGGCTCCTCAGGTGCCGACAGGTGGTGGCGTACGAGGCGACAGCGGCGGGGGGAAGTTTGGGAGTCGTGGGGGGGCAGGTGGTCCCCCGCCGCTGTCGCCGAGGCCGTTGGCGGCCAACGTTCCACGCCGGGTGAACGCCCGAGGTTTGGCCTCGGGGGCGATTCTGCCGGACACTGTGGCCCGTCATGGGCATTCCAGGGCATCGGCTCCGCGCGGCGTCGCGCGGGCTCGGGGGGTTCGTCTTGCTGGCTGGGCTCGTCCTGGCATGGCCGGGCCTTGCCTTGGACCCGCAGCGCTGGGTCTCCCAATACAGCCAGGACTCGTGGCGCAGCGACGACGGGCTGCCGCAGAACAGCCTGCTGTCGATGGCGCAGACGCGTGACGGCTACGTGTGGCTGGGCACGTGGGAGGGCCTGGTGCGCTTCGACGGCGCGCGCTTCGTCGTCTTCGACAAGCGCAACACGCCGGAGCTGCGCAACCACACCATCAAGGCGCTCGCGGAGGACGCGTCCGGCGTGCTGTGGGTGGGCACGGACCAGGGCCTCGTCTCATACGTGGACGGCCGCTTCGAGCGGGCCCCGGGCGCCTCGGCCCCGCTGGAGGGCTTCCGCGTGGAGCACCTCATCGTGGGCGAGGGCTCCTTGTGGGCGGGCACCTCGGGCGGGCTGTGGCAGGTGCCGCTGGGCGAGGGCGTGGCGCGGCAGTACACGGAAGCCGATGGCATGCCGGGCATGTCCATCACCGCGCTGGCGCGGGGCGGCGGGGACAACCGGCTGTGGGTGGGCACCAAGACGGGCCTGGCGCTGCTGGAGGGCGGCCAGGTGCGGGGCCTGCCCTTCCCGATACCCGGCGGGGACGTGCGCTCGGAGGTGACGTCGTTGTTCCAGGACGTCACCGGCACGCTGTGGATGGGCACCGAGGCGGGGCTGGTGTCGTGGAACGGCACGCTGGCCCGGCGCTTCAGCACGTCGGACGGGCTGCCGGCCGTCGTCACCGCGCTGCTCGCGGACAGCCAGGGCAACCTCTGGGTGGGCACGCGGCGGGGCGGACTGCTGCGGCGCGAGGCCACGGGCTTCAGCGCGCCGCTGCATGGCGCGGGGCTGGTGGACGCGGAGGTGCTGTCGCTGCTCGAGGACCGGGACGGCTCGCTGTGGGTGGGCACCTATTCGGGCCTGTTCCGCCTGCGCGACGGCCCGTTCGCGACGTTCGGCGCGCCGGAGGGCCTGAGCAACGAGACGGTGAGCACGGTGCTGGAGGACAAGCACGGCACGGTGTGGCTGGGCACGGTGGGCGGCGGCCTGTTCTTCCTGCGCGACGGGCGCATCCAGCGCATGGACGACTTCGAGGGCGGCACGGACCCGGTCATCACCGCGCTGCACGAGGCGCCGGACGGGACGCTGTGGGCGGGCTCGAAGGCGGGCGCGTTCCGGTACGACGGGCACCGCTTCGCGAAGTCCTCGCGGGTGCAGGGGCTGCCGGACGACGTGGTGACGTCCATCCTGGTGGACTCGCGGGGCACGCAGTGGTTCGGCACGCGCAAGGGCCTGGCGCGGGTGCGCGGCGGCGACGTGACGGTGTTCGGTCCGAAGCAGGGGCTCTCCTCGCCCATCATCGTCATGGCCGAGGACGCGTCCGGGGCGCTGTGGCTGGGCGCGGACAGCGGGCTGTGGCGCTACGAGGAGGGCAAGGGCCTGCGCCGCTTCACGGCGAAGGACGGCGCGCCGGGCGAGGTGGTGCTGTCGCTCCTGGCGGACCCCGACGGCACGGTGTGGGTGGGGACGGAGACGGGGCTGGGCCGGTGGAGGGACGGCACGTGGTTCCGCTACACGGTGTCGCAGCACGGCCTCTACGACGACGCGGTGTTCAGCATCGTCTCGGATGGGGACGAGCACCTGTGGATGAGCAGCAACAAGGGCGTGTCCCGGGTGTCGCGGCGCGAGCTGGAGGATGTGGCGGAGGGCAAGCGCACGCGGCTGGCGGTGATGGGGTTCGACCAGACGGACGGCATGCGCACCGCGGAGTGCAACGGGAACACGCAGCCGTCGGGGTGGCGGGGCCGGGACGGGCGGCTGTGGTTCACCACCATCCAGGGCGCCATCGTGGTGGACCCGGTGCGCGTGCGCGCGACGCGGCAGCCTCCCGAGGTGCGCATCGAGGAGGTGCGGGTCAACGGGAAGCTGGTGTCGGCGCCAGGCCCGGTGGAGCTGCGGCCGGACGACTCGCGGCTGGACATCCGCTTCACGGCCTTCACGCCGGGGGACGCGGTGCGCGTGCCCTTCCGCTACCGGCTGGTGGGCCATGACGACGGCTGGGTGCGCGCGGAGATTCGCCGGGCCACGTACACGGGCCTGCGCCCCGGGCGCTACCTGTTCCAGGTGCAGGCGGAGCTGCGCGACGGCGGGTGGACGGAGCCTGTGTCGCTGGACGTGGTGCTGGAGCCGAGCCTGTGGCAGCGCACGGAGTTCTGGGCGCTGTTCGTGCTGGGCATGGGGATGCTGGGCGTCAGCGTGTATCTGCTGCGCGTGGGGCAGCTGAAGGCGCGCGAGCGGTGGCTGGAGGCGCGCGTGCAGGAGCGCACGCGGGAGCTGGCGCGCGCGAACGAGGAGCTGGAGGCCAACGTGCGCACGCTGCGGCAGACGCAGGCGCAGCTGGTCCAGGCGGGGAGGATGGCGGCGGTGGGCCAGCTCGCGGCGGGCGTGGGGCACGAAATCAACAACCCGCTGGCGTACATCGTGTCCAACCTGGAGCACGCGAGCGAGGAGTCGGACATGCTCGCCCGCGAGCTCGGCGAGACGCGCGCGGCGGGGACGCGGCTGCGCGAGGTGGGGCAGGCCCTGCGCGAGGCACTGCACGGCGCGGACCGGGTGCGGCGCATCGTGCGTGACTTGAAGACCTTCTCCCGGCCGGATGACGAGAAGCAGGGGCCGGTGGAGCTGGGGGCGGTGCTCGACTCGGCGGTGAAGATCGCCATGGGCGAGCTGCGGCCGCGCGCGAAGCTGGTGCGCGACTACGGGGACGTCACGTGGGTGGAGGGGAACGAGGCGCGCCTGGCGCAGGTGTTCCTCAACCTGCTCATCAACGCGGCGCAGGCGCTGCCGGAGGGACGCGCGGAGCAGAACGAGGTGCGGCTGGTGACGCGCGGTGGCGCGGACGGCTGGGTGGTGGCGGAGGTGCGCGACACGGGGAGCGGGATTTCGCCGGAGTCGCTCGGGCGCATCTTCGACCCGTTCTACACGACGAAGCCGGTGGGCGTGGGCACGGGGCTGGGGCTGTCGTTGTGCCACGCGTACGTGACGGCGATGGGCGGCACCATCTCCGTGGAGAGCGAGCTGGGCAAGGGCTCGGTGTTCCGCGTGTCCCTGCGGCGCGCGAGGGCCCCGGGCGCGGGCGTGGCCGTGGATGCGCGGCGGGGCGGCGGCTGGTCCGCGCGTGGGCCGGGTGAGCGCGCGTCATCGCCCACGGGCTATCCGACGGTGCCCGAGTCGCGGCGGTCCACGACGGAGCCCACGGCCTCGACGGTGGCGCACGAGGTGTCGAAGCCCGTGGGGGACCCGCCGGCCAGCATGTCCAATCACACCTTCGTGGACGCGAGGGCCGTCTCCGAGCGTGCGTCCGCGCCGAGGTTCTCCGAGTCGTCCCCGGGAGACAGGGCCAGCACGGGGCACACGCCCGCGCCGAGGTTCTCCGAGTCGTCCCCGGACGACAGGGCCAGCACGGGGCACACGCCCGCGCCGAGGTTCTCCGAGTCGTCCCCGGACGACAGGGCCAGCACGGGGCACACGCCGGCGCCGGTTCGCGAATCCTCCACGGAGGACCGTGTCGCCGTGTCGGGCCTCGCTCCGTCCTCGGCGCCAGTCCCCCGGCCATCGACGGAGCGCTCCCTCGCGCCGTCGGACGTCAGCGCCATCGCGCACCGTGCCTCGGAGGTCGCGGGCGCGACGACGGGACGCACGTTCGTGACGGGACACCTCCCGGCCGTCGATCCCTCCTCGGGCCTGCGGTCCGCGTCGGAGCCCGCGTCACCCACGAAGCCCGCCTCGGGCTCGAGTCCGCTCGCGGAGGCGAGCCCGTCTCCGACCCGCGCGTCGGTGGAGCCCACGTCGCCCGCGAAGCCCGCCTCGGGTTCGGGCCCGCTCGTGGAGGCGAGCCCGTCCGCGGCGCGCACGTCGGCCGAGCCCGCGTCACCTGTCGTGAGCCCGTCCTCCACGCTGGCCTCCAGCGCGGTGGGCCCCGCGTCTCCACCCACCACACCGGTGGCCTCCGCCAGCGCCATGGACTCCTCCTCTTCACGCCCCGCCCCAGGTGGCACCGAGGTGTCCATGTCGATCCCGCCTCGAGGCCCCACCCAGGACGCCCCTCCGGGCGCGCGTCCCGCCGAGTCCGAGCCCGTCGTGCCGCAGGCCCGCGGCCGTGTGCTGGTCGTGGACGACGACGCGCTGGTGAGCGGCGCCATCCGGCGCACGCTCTCGCGCGAGAACGACGTGGACGTGGTGGTGAGCGCCCGGCAGGCGCTGGAGCGGCTCAGCGGACCGGAGCCCCGTCACTACGACGTGGTGCTGTGTGACCTGATGATGCCGGAGATGACGGGGATGGACCTCCACGAGGCGCTGGGGCGCGCGGCGCCGGCCGTCGCGGAGCGGATGGTGTTCATCACCGGCGGCGCCTTCACGCCCACCGCGCGCACCTTCCTGGAGCGGGTGGAGAACCCGCGCGTGGAGAAGCCGTTCGACCCGGAGTCCCTGCGCGCGCTGGTCCGCTCGGAGGTGGCCCGGGCGCGACGCGAGGCCGCGGGCCGGGCCGCCTGAGCCGTCCGTCTACAGGTCCAGCACCAGCCGCTTCGAGCGGGCCCGCGACACGCAGATGAGCATGCGCTGATTGCCCGCGGGCTCCTGCTGGAAGAAGGAGTCGCGGTGCTCGGGCTCTCCCTCGCAGACGCGGGTGACACACGTCCCGCAGGAGCCCGCCTCGCAGTCGCTCGTCACGCGCAGCCCGTTGCGGCGCAGCACGTTGAGCACCGACTGCCCCTTGGGCACGCTGAGCACCTGCCCCGTGCTGCGGATGGTCACCTCGAAGTCGGTGTCCTCCCGGGTGGCGAGCGCGCCCACGCCATCGGCGCCGAACGACTCGAAGTGGACCTTCTCCCATGGCCAGCGGTGCCTTACGGACGCGTCGCGCACCGCCTTCATCAGCCCCGCGGGGCCACAGCAGTACAGCCGCGTGCCCGGCGCGCGCGTGGACAACAGCCCGGACACATCCAGGCCCTTGTCCGGGTCACCCCCATCGAAGTGGAAGCGCACGTGGTCCGCGAAGGGCGGCATGGACAGCAGCTCACGGAACGCCGCGCGCTCCGGGGCGCGCGCGCAGTAGTACATCGTGTAGGGCAGCCCGGTCCGCTGGAGCTGCCGCGCCATGGACAGCAGCGGCGTGACGCCGATGCCGCCGGCCACCAGCACATAGCCGCGCGCGAACAGCAGCGGGAAGTCGTTGCGCGGAGGGCTCACCACCAGCACGTCCCCCTCGTGCACGCGCTCGTGCATGGCGCGCGAGCCGCCGCGGCCCCTCGCGTCCCGCTGCACGGCGATGACGTAGCGGTGCGTCTCCTCCGGGTCGTTGCAGAGCGAGTACGAGCGCAGCGTGGACTCCTTGCCGGGGATGCGCACGTCCAGGTGGGCTCCGGCCTCGAAGGCCGCGAGCGTGCCGCCGTCTTCCGCGACCAGCTCGTACGACAGGATGTCCTCGGCTTCGCGGGCGATGCGGGCGACGCGCACGCGCAGCGCTTCATTCATCACGGTGTTCACCAACTTCCCCTCTCCCTTCCCGCGGACGACGCGGGCCCAACCCTCCGTTCCGACGGACTCGACATTGAGCAGAGGTGGTCCAGCGTGGGATTGCCCCCGGGGGCGGTCGGCGCGTCGCCTCCTCCACGCTCCTCGTGACGACGGGTGGACACCCCGGCGCCCGCGTTGCCCGACGTGGGAACGACGCTTCCCTCCCGGGGTGCCCGCTCCACGTGGATGAGCGCGGGGGTGCCGCGCTTGAGGCCTGGGAGCGCCCGACATGGCAAGCGTGTCGCCCGGTCGCCGAGCACACGGGAGAGCAGGCCATCCGCGCGTCGCTCCGGCATCGCGCGCAGGTCATCCCCACCATCCAGGACATGCCGCGTCATGGGCCGTGCACGCCACGGAGGGGATGCGCGGCCCCCGGAACCCCAGGGAGGCAAACGACATGGATGCCATCGCGTTGCTGAAGGCGGACCACAAGACGGTGGAGCAGCTGTTCCGCCGGTTCGAGAAGGCGGGCCCCAATGCCCACAAGCTCAAGCGCAAGCTGGTGGAGCAGATGGTGCTCGAGCTGTCCGTGCACTCCGCCATCGAGGAACAGGTCTTCTATCCGGCGGTGCGCCAGCGCTCCGCGTCCTTGCGCGACGAGGTGCTCCGCTCGCTGGAGGAGCACCACGTGGTGAAGTGGGTGCTGTCGGAGCTGGACGAGCTGCCCTCGGAGGCCGAGCGCTTCGACGCGAAGGTCTCCGTGCTGATGGAGAACGTGCGCGCGCACGTGCTCGAGGAGGAGAGCACGCTCTTTCCCGAGGTGAAGAAGGCGTTCCGTCCGAACGAATTGCGGGAGCTGGGCCAGGTGCTGGAGGCGGCGAAGCAGGCGGCCCCCACGCGGCCGCATCCGATGGCGCCGGACACGCCGCCGGGCAACCTGGTCGCGGGCGCCGTGTCGGCGGTGATGGACATCGGCCGGGACGCGCTCCGGGCCGCGCGTCGCAAGGCCACGACCAAGGTGCGCGAGGTGACGGGGCGCGGCCCGAAGTCGCGCGCTCCCTCCGCCCCCGAGTACGAGGCCGGCGAGTCCGCCAGTCCGTGAGCGCGTGCTCCCCGAGTGAGCGGGCCCGGCTCCCCGTATGGTGGGCCGGGCCCTTTCTCGTGGGCGTGAATGTCCTCGTGGAGGGGCCGTCCCAGGGAGTAAGGCAGCGGCAACACGACCCCGCCGTACCGCCCATCCGCCCCAAGGAGGCGCCATGCTTCACGCCCGTCCCGTTCGTTCCTGGCTGCTCACCGCTGTCCTGCTCGCCACGATGGGCGCTTCCGCCCAGCCCCAGCCGGTGTCCCAGGCCCGCCCCGCGGTGGACCCTTCCACGCGCACCCTGCGCGTCGAGGGCACCGGCGAGGTGAAGGCGCAGCCCGACGAGGCCTTCATCGACCTGGCCGTGGAGACGCTGGAGAAGACGGCGAAGGCCGCGGGCGAGCAGAACGCGAAGAAGATGGAGAAGGTCATCGCCGCGCTGACGTCCGCGGGCATCCCCCGCAAGGAAATCCAGACGCGCAACTACTCGGTGTACCCGGACTACGGGCCGCCGGCGCCCAACGAGACGGAGCCCAAGCTGCGCGGCTACCGCGTCAGCAACGTGGTGAGCGTGCACCTGACGGAGCTGTCGCGCGTGGGCAGCGTGCTGGACCAGGCGCTGGCGGCGGGCGCCAACCGGGTGGACCAGGTGCGCTTCGGCCTGGCGCGCCAGGACGCGGTGCAGGGTGAGGCGCTGCGGCAGGCGGTGGCGCGGGCCCGCAAGTCGGCCGAGGTGCTGGCCGCCGCCCTCAACGTGAAGCTGGGCGTGGTGGTGGACGTGAGCACCGTGACGGAGCCGCCGCAGCTCTACCCGGCCCGCTTCGCCATGGCGGAGATGGCGTCCGACGCGCGCGTCGCCACGCCCATCCAGCCGGAGGAGCAGACGGTGCAGGCCAAGGTGACGCTCATCTACGTCATCGAGTCCGCGCGCTAGTCAGTCGTCCAGCGGTATCAAGGGCTTGCTGGGGTGCGCCATGCCGGTGATTCAGGCAGGTGCCCCCAGTGTGCCCCTCGCGGAGGCCTACCCCCGGTCACCGGGTTCTCGCCGAATCGACCCCTTGCCCCCGGAGCGAGCCTCGCGACGGGGGTTGTCGGGATTAGGACATGCGGATATGTTCATGTCGATATGTCTTCTGGCCCCTCTCTCGACGTGCGCCCGCTGACCCGGGTGCTCAAGGCCCTGGGCGACGAGACGCGCCTGCGCATCGTGTCCCTGCTTTCGCACTCGGAGTTGTGCGTCTGCCATCTGGAGAGCGCCCTCTCCATTCCTCAATCCAACACCTCCCGGCACCTGTCCGTCCTCAAGGCGGCTGGGCTCGTGGAGGCACGTCGGGAGGGCAGCTGGGTCTACTACCGGCTGGCGCCGCAGACGGATGCGCTGTGCGCTTCCCAGGTGCAGGCCCTTGTCTCTGCCTTCGCGACGCGCGCGACGCTCCAACGCGAAGTGGCGCGCGTCCTGAAGTCCTGCGGCCCTGAGGCCTGCAAGTAGCGCCTCCCTCTTTCCTGGGTTGCTTCCGTCCATGTCCTCGCCGCGTGCCTCCGAAAACATCGTCAAGAAGCTCTCCCTCATCGACCGTTTCCTGCCGGTGTGGATCTTCGCCGCCATGGGCCTGGGCATCGGCCTGGGGCGCGCCTTCCCGGACCTCGGGAGCCGGTTGGACACGGTGAAGCTGGACACGGTCTCGCTGCCCATCGCGTTGGGCCTCTTGTGGATGATGTATCCCGTGCTCGCGAAGGTGCGTTACGGCGAGCTGGGGCGCCTGCGCACGCGAGGGAAGCTCTTCACCACGTCCCTGTTCCTCAACTGGGTGGTGGGGCCGCTGCTCATGTTCGCGCTGGCGTGGCTCTTCCTTCCGGACCTGCCGCACTACCGCAATGGCCTGGTGCTCATCGGCCTTGCCCGCTGCATCGCCATGGTCCTCATCTGGAACATGCTGGCGTGTGGCAGCACCGAGGTCGCCGCCGTGCTCGTGGCCCTCAACTCCCTCTTCCAGATCTTCTTCTATTCGGTGCTCGGCTGGCTCTTGCTCACCGTCGTTCCGGGGTGGCTCGGAGCGGAGGTCGCGGCGTTCGACGTGTCGATGTGGAGCATCGCCCGGAGCGTGCTCATCTTCCTGGGCGTGCCGCTGGTGGCGGGCGCGCTGACACGCGTGGGGCTGACCCGCCTCAAGGGAGATGCCTGGTACGAGCAGCGCTTCTTGCCGCGGCTGGGGCCTACCGCGCTGCTGGGGCTGCTCTACACCATCGTGCTCATGTTCGCGATGCAGGGCGAGAAGATCACCCGCCTGCCGTTGGATGTGGTGCGCATCAGCATTCCGCTGCTGGTCTACTTCGTCGTCATGTTCGCCAGTGCCTTCTTCCTCTCGCGCAAGCTGGGCTTCGACTACGAGGAGACCGCGTCACTTTCCTTCACGGCGGCGGGCAACAACTTCGAATTGGCCATCGCCGTCGCCGTGGGGGTCTTCGGCGTGTCTTCTGGAGAAGCGCTGGCCGGAGTGGTGGGGCCGCTCATCGAGGTGCCCGCCCTCATCGCCCTGGTCTACCTCTCGTTGTGGCTGCGACGTCGGCTGTTCCCCACGGCGACGAGCGCGGTCCTTCCTCGCCGTTTCAGTGAGAGCCCGTTCGAGGAGTCCCCCCGATGAAGAAGGTCATCTTCGCCTGTGTGCACAACGCGGGCCGCTCCCAGATGGCGGCTGCGTTCTTCAATGCCTTGGCTGACCCAGCGCGGGCGCGGGCCGTGTCCGCTGGCACGCAGCCGGGCACCCATGTCCATCCCGAGGTCCAGGCCGTGATGGCCGAAGTCGGGGTCGACCTGTCGGGAGCCAGGCCCCAGCACCTCACGGACGAGCTCGCCCAAGGCGCCCAGTGGCTCATCACCATGGGCTGCGGGGAGGCGTGCCCCTTCGTGCCTGGCTTGAAGCGGATGGACTGGCCCTTGGAGGACCCCAAGGGCCAGCCCAGGGAGCGTGTGCGTGAGATTCGCGAGGAGGTGCGGACGCGCGTCGCGGAGTTGCTCTCTCAAGAGGGCTGGGCGCGCTCGCTGGACGGGCTCCAGGGGCCGGCAGGCGACGCGGTGTCCTGAATCACCGGGTGCGCGTGCTCTTGGGTTCCCCTCGACCGACAGCGGTGCTCCCACCGGAAAAAATCGCCTCAATCGAGGAGCGCACGCGAGTGGCCACCTCCTGCCTTGTCCCCGTGCCGAGCTTCCCGTCGAGGTGAAGGAAGGCAAGCCCGTGGACAAGGGACCAGCCCGCCGTCGACAGCGCGCTCGCGTCGGTTCCCGGGAAGACGCTCGCCAAGGCCGTGGACACGAGGCCTCGGACCTCAGTCGCTGCTCGCACCCGCTCATCGTTCGAGTCGTCACACGCGTTGCCGAACATGAGACAGAAGAGGGCGGGCCGCTTCAGCGCGAACTCCACGTACCTGACGCCCAGCTCGGCGATATCGGACACCGTCCGCGGGGTGACGCCCGCCTGGGAAAGCTCGCGTCCCAACTCGCGGAAGCCCTCCGCGGCCAGCGCGGACTCCAGCGCACGCTTGTCGGCGAAGTGACGATAGGGCGCGGCGGACGACACTCCGGCACGCCGGGCGACCTCTCGCAGGGAAAGCTCGCTACCTGTCTCGAGCAGCTCCAGCGCGGCCTTCAGCAGCGCCGCGCGGAGATCTCCGTGATGGTAACTGTCCTTCCCCGATGTTGACACCGTTAACACCCTCGCCTATGTATGCACCGTAAACTTCGGTCCGGCTCGCGACAAGGCCCCGAGGCAGAGCACCCCGCCGCCCAAGCCCTGGATCGTGCCCTGGTCCTCAGTGAAGGCAAGAGACCTCATGCGTGCATTCGTCCTCACCCGGTATGGCGGCCCCCAGGCCGCCGAGCTTCGCGACATGCCACCGCCCGAGCCGGGTCCTGGCGAGGTGCGCATCGACGTGAAGGCGGCAGGCCTGAATCCCGTCGACTTCAAGACACGCGAAGGCAAACTCCGGGTCATCGACTCCTACGCGCTTCCGGTCGTGTTCGGCTGCGAGTTGTCCGGCGTTGTCACGTCGGTCGGTGAAGGCGTGACGCGGTTTCGCCCAGGTGACGAGGTCTTCGCTCGCGTGGCCAAGCATCGGCTCGGCGCCTTCGCTGAGACAGCGTGCGTGGGCGAAGAGCTCGTCGCGAAGAAGCCGGCGTCACTCGATTTCGTTCAGGCCGCCGCGGTGCCGCTCGCGGCGCTCACCGCGCTTCAAGCGCTGCGTGACGAGCTCGCCGTCGCGCCGGGCATGCGCGTCTTCATTCCAGGTGGGGCAGGGGGTGTTGGGACTTTTGCCATCCAGCTCGCCAAGCACCTTGGCGCGACCGTCGCGACGACGGCGTCCGCGCGGGGCAGGAGGCTCGTCGAGCGCCTCGGTGCGGATGTCGTCGTCGATTACACCACCCAGGACATCACCGCCGAGCTGCGCGAGTACGATGCCGCCCTGGACCTCGTCGGCGGCGACACCCTCACGCAGACCTTCTCGACCGTTCGCCGTGGCGCCAAGGTCGTCAGCATCGCGGGCATCCCCGAGCCCCTGACCGCGACCCAGGACCTCGGCCGCGGCCCTGGACTCGCGATGCTCTTCTGGCTCGCGAGCGCTGGGGTTCGATTTCGTGCCTGGCGCTCGGGCGTCACCTACCGCTACCTGTTCATGCACCCGAGCGGAAAGGACCTTGAAGCGCTCGCTGCCCTCATCGACGCGAAGAAGCTCGAAGTCGTCATCGACCAGGTCTTTGCCTTCTCCAACATCGCCGATGCGTTCGACCATCTCGAGAAGGGCCACGCCAAGGGCAAGGTCGTCGTCTCCATGGGCTGAACATCGTCCGTTCTGGAGTGACACCTCTTCCTGACGACGATGCCTGAACGGAGCGGGTCGCCCCGCGAGTCGACCCGTGCCCCTCCAGAAAGGCGTCTCCTGGTGCCTTGGCCAAGGTGACGCTCATCCACGTCATCGAGCCTTCCGCGCCCGCTAGCGCGGCAGGCTCACGGTGAAGGTGGTGCCCCGCTCCGCCGTGGACTCCACCTCGACGTGTCCCTGATGCGCGTCGACGATGGCCTTCACGATGAAGAGCCCCAGCCCCACGCTGCGGCTCGCCAGGTCCACCGCGTCGGTGCCGCGCTGGAGGGGCTGGAACAGGTCCGGGATTCGCGAGGCGGGGATGGGCGGGCCCTCGTTGTGCACCCGCAGCGTCACCTGGGAGCCCTCTCCCTGTGTCTCAACCAGGACGGGCGCTCCGGGGCGCCCGTGCTTCAGCGCGTTCATCAGCAGGTTCTGGACGACCTGCGCCAGCCGCTCCTCGTCCCACGCGCCGTGCCCGTCGCCGCTCGCCGCCACCCGCACGTCCGCGGTGGGGTGAGCCGCCTCCACCTCCTCCACGGCCGCCTGACAGACCTGGTGGAGGTCCGCGGGGGCACGCTCCAGCCGGATGCCGCCGCCCAGCCGGGCCTGGGTGAAGTCGAGCAACTCCTTCACCAGCTTCACCGCGCGGGTGGCCGACGCCTGGATGCGCTCCACCGGCCTGTGGGCCTCCGGCGGCAGGGACTCCAGGCGCTTGAGCCGCTCGGTTCCCATGAGGATGGCGCCCAGGGGGTTGCGCAAATCATGGCTCACGATGCCGATGAGCAGCTGCTCGAACTCCGCCTGCTGCTGGAGCTGTCGCGCGTGCTGCTCCCGCTCCTGCTCCAGCTTGCGCTGCATCGTGATGTCCTGCAGGAGCGCGACATAGCCGTCCACGGAGCCGCCCGGCGAGTGGTGCGCGATGAAGGACACGCGCACGTCCCGCTTGCCGCCCAACCGGTAGGGCACGTCATGCTGCTCGAAGGAGAAGCTCTCCCCCGCCAGGCCCCGCCGCACGTACGGGCCCAGCACCGCGTAGGCCGCCTCCCCGATGACCTCCCGGACCTTGCGGTTGCGCATCTGGTCGCGCGAAATCCCGAACCACTCCTCGTACGCCTTGTTGACGCGGCCGTAGCGCTCGTCCGCGTTGACGTACGAGACCAGGACGGGAATCGCGTCGAGCAGCAGGGACTGCTCCGCCTCGCTCGCGCGCAGCTGCTCCGTGAGCGCCTCGTTGCGCTGGCTCACCTGCATCTTCTCGGTGACGTCGCGGAAGATGAGCACGGCCCCGGAGGGAGCGCTCGGTCCCGTGCGAATCGGCGCGGCGCTGTTTTCGATGGGGACGTGCGTCCCATCCTTGCGCAGCAGCAGCGCGGGCCCCGTGAGGCGCTGGACCGACTCGGAGCCGAGCGCCCGCTCGACGGGGTTCTCCAACGGCTCCCGGGTGACGGCGTCGACGACGCGGAAGACCTCCGCGACCGGAAGCTGCCACGCCTCGGACGTGCTCCAGCCGGTGAGCCGCTCGGCCACCGGGTTGAGGAAGAGGACGCGTCCGACCGGGTCCGTGGTGATGACCGCGTCGCTGATGGAGGCGAGCGTCGTGGACAGGTGGGCCTCGCGCTCCCTCAGCCGCTCCCCCTGGGCCCGCACGCGCAGGAGGCTGGCCACCCGGGCGAGCATCTCCGCGTCGTCGAAGGGCTTGGCGACGTAGTCGTTGGCGCCCGCCTGCAGGCCCTCCGTGAAGTCCTCGTGGGCTCCCCGCGCGGAGAGCATCAGGATGGGGAGGGTGACTTCATCGTAGCGCTCGCGGACGTAGCGGCACGCGTCCAGCCCCGACACGCCCGGCAACCGCCAGTCCAAGAGGAGCACGTCGGGAGGTGGCCCCGAGGAGAGCCGCTCGAGCGCCTGCTCGGCGTCCTCGAACGTCTCCACCGCGTGGTGCCTGGCCAGCAGCTCCCGGGCCCGCGCGCGCTGGAGCGGACTGTCCTCGACCAGCCACACGCGGGCGGATGGCGCCGTGCGCGAAGCGCGCTCCTTCGAGGCTGGAGGAAGACCCGGGGGCTTGTTCAAGGGCGGGGGACGTCGGTGGTGCGCGGGGGCGCTTGTCCACCCAAGTTAGGCAGGACCCGGCGGGTCCGTCGAGGGCTTCACCCCGAGGCCAAGGTCCCCTCACTCTTCATCCCAGCGCCCGAGCGCACCCGTGCGCGCGCTCGAAAGGCCCGGCCCGCCCGGCCGCCTGGCCCGGGCTGAAGCCACCGGTCGCCACGGGCTCAATCCGATGCATTCCACGACCAGGGGGATGGAATCCCATCCAACCAGGTTGGGATTGGGTCTGTGTGTTCGTCGGCTGACGATGCATGGCGTCATGGGGTTGCGGCTTGACTGACAGACTTTATCTCGTTTCAATGACTACTCCGGGTCCGCCAGTTCTTCTCGTGGCGTGAACCGGTTGTCCGTATCACTCACACAGGAGCAACCCATGAAGATCAAGACGCGCGTTCGTGCGGGCCCCATGTCGGCTGATGACGGTATCGGCGGCGGCGGAGGTCGCGGCTGTGGCGGCGGCATCATCATCGCCACGCCCCTCGACATCTGAGCGGCTTCCCGTCGTAGCGACTCGGCCGTCGGCGGACCGTGCACGGTCCGTCGGCGGTCGTTGTCTTTCCGGCCCCCAGGGCACGGCCCGTCTCGGACACCCAGGTCCCGAGGTGATTTCGGGGCATCTGTTAATTCTTGATATTCAAGTATTGATGACTTTGTGGCTGGAATTCCAGCACGCAGGACAGTGATTGCGGGGCATCGCGTCACGCGTGTCCGCAACCGGTGCCTGGATGGCTGGTGCAACTTGACCTCAAGATTCGGATTGGTTCTGATTGCGACTCCGGGTCCGCGAGGTTTGTGCTTCGCGTGAAGCGGGAATCACGTCTCACTCACACGAGGAGCAGTCCATGAAGATCAAGACGCGCGTTCGTGCTGGGCCGCAGTCCGGTGGTCGTGGCTGTGGTGGTGGCGTCATCATCGCCGCGCCCCTCGACACGTTCTGAGGTGGTGGCGTTGAGCTGAGCCAGTCGCTGGTGGCCCGTGCACGGGTCGCTGGCGGCTGTTTTTCTTCCAGGATCCGTCAGGAGCATTCGCGTGAGCCAGGACTCGGTGCCGGTGTCGGTGGACCCTCACGAGACGCTGTACGTGCCGCTGAGGCGTCGCTTCATCAAGGAGTACCTGACCTCGCCCGAGGGCGTGCGCGAGCTGCACATCTATTACGGCACCCGGGAGATCTCCATCGAGGAGCAGGACCTGCACTCCTTCGGAGAGCAGCTGTGCCTGGAGGACTCCTTCATGGCGGGCAACGCCACGAAGTGGACGACCGGTGAGCCGTATCCCTGGGAGCGGGTGAGGGAGCTGCTGGAGGCGCTGCTGGAGGAGGGCGTCGTCACGCGCGAGGCCCCGACGCTCGCCTTCGAGAGCGAGTCCCACCGCAAGTACCTGGCGATGGAGGCCAGGCGCGTCGCGCCCACCGAGCCCCTGTGGTGGAACCCGGACGCCCCGGAGGTGATGCGCAGGCTGACGGGCCGGCCCCTGGAGCTGGGGTTCCTGGAGGCGGTGCTGCCGGTGTACCGCATCGCGCACCCCGCGCTCGACACCGAGGGGCGGCACATCGGGGAGAGCAACACCTTCCCCGAGCAGATGCGCATGAAGATGGACACCGAGTTCAAGGCCTGCCACTTCGCCGGCAGCCGCTATCGCAACAACGCGCCCATGAACGTGACGGCGCTCAAGTCGATGATGCGGCACTGGAAGCCGATGATGCACGCGGTGCGCGCGGTGCGGCAGGCGTTCCTGCGCCCCGACACGGTGCTCCCGGACGGGCGCTGGCGGATGGGGGACCTGCACGCGGCGGCGTGCGCGGTGCTCGCGGTGCCCTCGTACATGCTGATGCGCGCCAACGACCCGGTGCCCAACGGGCAGCTGGACCCGGTGCTCTCCAACATCTACCGCGTGACGGACGGCGTGCGGATGGTGGCCGCGTACATGCTCTTCCTGCCGGAGGAGCCGCTCACCTACGACTCGCCCATCTCGTCCGCGGAGCTCCTGTACGTGACGGACCGCGACAACCACTATCTGTCCAACCGAGGCGTGTGCGCGGGGCCGCCGAACCTGGTGGACGAGTACTTCCAGACGCTGATGGACGGGCGGCCGGTGGCGAACGAGGAGCCCATGTCCTTCGCATGGGAGAAGGACATCGTCCCGGGCGTGGACTACGGGCAGCTGGGGCTGCAGCTCTACTCGCTCCAGTTCAACCTGTGGAGCTACATGTGCCGCGCGTACGAGCAGGTCCGCGCGGTGGCCGAGTCCGTCACGCCGACGGAGGGCGACTTCTGGAGCGGCCTGCGGGCGCGGCTGAAGAAGGACTTCGAGATGATGCGGCCCACGCGCCTGCACACGGCCACCCAGCGCGACTGGGCGGAGGCGCGCTACATCGAGATGTTCGACCGCGCGCAGCGGGGCATGAGCACCTTCAAGGAGGAGTCGCTGGTCCACCTCAAGGACATCTTCACGCCCGTGCACGACGCGGTGTTCGAGGCGACGCGCAAGCGGCTGCGCATGGTGGTGCGCGCGAAGGTGGGCGACGCGTTCGGGACGCAGGCGGACGCCATCGCGGACGCGGTGGCGGAGTACCTGACGCTGGAGCGCTCGGCGCTCCTGGCCCTGGAGAACGTGCAGCGGGAGACCAACGCGCTCCTGCGGCGGCCTCATCCGGAGCGGCGGTTCACCAACAAGGACCTGTCGCTCCACCACCGCATGCGCGCGGGCACCGTCGGCGTGCTGCCGTACCTGCTGGACGTGTTCCGGGACGAGTTCGGCGTGGACATCGACAACTCGCCGGAGGGGACGAAGCTGACGCCGGTGGGCGCCCCGCTGGCGGCCGAGGACGCGGTGTGTCCGTTCACCGGGCGGACGGCGTCCGTCGCGTAGCCGCCCTGCTCAGTCCAGGAAGGGCTGGATGCCCCGGCTGCGCTTCGCGAGGCCGGAGGCGAAGAGCCCGCCGCAGTCCTCCCGGCGGGTGCAGCGCTCGCAGTCCTCGGCGTAGAGGTTCTTCCAGTCGGAGATGCTCTTGCGCGCGAAGGGGTGCAGCTCGCCGGGCAGGGTGCAGAGCGGGTGGTTGTAGAGGGACGTCTCCAGCCCCGCGCGGCTCAGCGTGCGGACCGCGGCGGTGAGCTGGGGCCGGTAGTCGAGCGGGTCCATCCAGAGCAGGCCGAGGTTCGCCTTGGCGAACCCCATCAGCTCCAGGCCCATCAGCGCGACGTGGTCGACGAAGGCCAGGTTGCGCGCGATGAACTCCGCCAGCTGGGGCAGGCGCGCGTACGTCTGCGCGTGGACCACGCAGCGCAGCTCCACGCGCACCCGGGCGCGCTTGAGGTGGAGGATGCCTCGGACGGTTTCATCGAAGGCGCCCAGGGCCTGGACGACGTAGTCATGCTCCTCGGGCAGGTCCGAGTAGAGCGGGATGCCCAGCATCAGGTCGGGGTGCTGGACGTCCGCCACCGCGCGCGCCAGCTCGGGGTTCGCGAAGCCTCGCCCGTTGGTCAGGAGGTGGACGGCGGTTGTTGGCAGGTGGTGCTTCATCTGCGCGAGCAGCGCGATGAGGCGGCCCTTGAGCAGGCTCGGCTCGCCGCCGGTGATGCCGAGCTCGCGCGTCTCCGGGGAGATGAGCGGGAGCGCCTGCATCAGCTCGTCCAGCAGCCAGGAGTCATCCTGCTTATGGGGTGGCTGGGAGCACATCAGGCAGTGGTTGTCGCAGCGCTCCGTCACCAGGAACGTGTTCGACGGCGAGGCGCGGCGGTACAGCGTCGACAGGGCGTCGCGCTCGGGGTGGATGCGCACCACGTCCCCCTCCGCGAGGTAGCGCAGGTTCGGAGGCAGGACGTAGATGTCCCCCGGGGCCGGGCTGCCGCTCACGAGGCCCTCGTCCCACAGGAGGTATCCCCGGAAGCCCGGGGGCAGTGACGCCGTGGGACGTCGGACGAGGAGCACCTCCCGCTCATGGGCGAGGGGCGCGTCGTCCAGGTGCTCACGGACGCGGGCGATGAACGGCTCAATGGAGCGCGTGGAGAGCGCCTTCAGTCCGGCCGAGGAGAGGTCCAGGGCGGGCATGGCTCAGCGCCACCCCATGAGGATGTCACGCGCGCGGGCGTCATCCTCGAGCAGGCCGATGAGGTGGCGCAGCACGCTCATCTGCTTCTGGCAGAAGGCGCTGAACGCCTTGTGTCCGACGGCGTCCCTCATCGTCGCCTGGTGGAAGACGGGGTCGGCGCCACAGTAGGGGAGGAAGGCGCAGTCGCCGCACATGGGCACGCCCTCCGGCATGGTGTCGCTCAGGTGGGCGAGGAGCGTGTCGGACGTCATGATGGACTCGTAGGAGTCGTGTGAGAGGTGTCCGAGCCGGAAGGAGAAGTCGCCCATCTCCGCGAGCATCCGCCCCTCGTCGGAGGCGTACACCGCGCCGTCGTAGTTGTAGACGAGCGCGCCGATGCCGATGCCCGCGGGCGACTGGAGGTCGACGTACGTCGAGCCCCGGGGCGAGAAGAGCTTCTGCAACAGGATGGCGGTGTACTCCTCCTGGAGCGGATAGCCCTGCTCGTTGATGCGGAGGATGTGCGCGAGCCCGCGCCGGTAGAACTCCACCCACGCCCCGACGTCGTACTGGCGAGAGGCGCGCTGGCGGACGGCGAACCCGTAGGGGCTGATGTTCCTGAGGAAGATGCCGTGGAAGCCCTGGCGCACGTACTCGTCGATGATGTCCTCGACGCGCGTGAGGCTCGCCTGCGTCGTCGTCATCAACGCGGAGACGGAGTCCGGTCCGAGCGCCTGTCGCGCCCGGTGAATCGCCTGGAGCGTGCGTCGGTGGCTGTCCCCGCCGCGCACGGGGCGCTGGGTGTTGTGCAGGTCCTCGGGGCCGTCCAGGGAGGTCGAGAGCAGCACGCCGTGCTCGCGGCAGAAGTCGAGCACCTCGTCGGTGAGGCGGGAGAGGTTGCTCGCGATGACGAACTGGAGGTCGCGGCGGTGCCCCTGGTTGAGGGCCTTGGCGCGCTCGACGATGTACCGGATGCGCTCGAAGTGGAGCAGCGGCTCTCCGCCCTGGAACTCGACCTTGAGCGTGGGCGAGGGGCTGCGGAACATGAAGTCGAGCGCCCGGTCCGCGTGCTCCTGTGACATGTCGAACTCGCGGGCACCCTCCGCCTGTCGGGACACCTGACAGTAGGCGCAGGAGTGGTCGCAGCGCAGGGTGACCACGAAGATGTGCAGCCCGGTGAAGTTCGCGAGCTGCTCGGCGCGGGTGCGGTACTTCAGCGCGAGCAGCTCCAGCGCCACGCGGGAGTGCTCGTCGAACAGGAGGTGCTTCGACTTGAGCGTCTTGTAGGCCTCGCGGTGCGGGGGCAGCGCGTGACGGACGAAGTCGAACAGCTCGTGTCGGGGGAGCACGACGTATTCGCCCACGTCGTTCGTCACGACGTAGCGGGCGTCGTCCAGCCGGCTGAAGCGCAGGGGCGCGAGCTGGTAGCCCCGTGTGGACTGGTACCTGGCGCGGTCATGGAACATGGCGTGCGTCGACCTCAGT
This sequence comes from Myxococcus sp. AB025B, assembly GCF_006518215.1. Taxonomy (NCBI): domain Bacteria; kingdom Pseudomonadati; phylum Myxococcota; class Myxococcia; order Myxococcales; family Myxococcaceae; genus Myxococcus; species Myxococcus sp. AB025B. The sequence continues at coordinate 6,923 of NZ_SRLW01000122.1, read as the reverse complement.
CCTGGCGAATCAGGCCGGTGCGTGAGAAGGCCTGCGCGACAATCAACGCGCGCAGGGCCCGGGTCTCGTCGCCCACCTGCTCTCGCAGCTCCTGGTCCAACAGCTCCTGGAAGAACAGGCGCACCGTCTCCAGCGCGTCGCGCTCGGTGACGGTGGGGGCGAAGAGGAAGCGGACGGGAAGCCGGTCCGCGTCGGGCGAGCCGAGCACCGCGGTGCACCGGTCGGCGAAGCGGTACGCGGACTTCTGTATCGCCGCGAGTCGATAGACGCGCAGGTCGAGGACGTCCTGCACGGCGCCGTCGCGGAAGGTGAGGTCGGTGTCCATGGTCACGTGTCTGCTCCTCACCACTCGATGGTGACGTCGCCCGTCTGACCGGCGACCAGGTCGACCTCGACGGTGGTGGTGCCGAGGAAGCGGTTTTCGATGCGGACGGTGTGCTTGCCCGCCGCCAGCCGCATGAGGGCCGTCACGTCCTGACCCGCGGGCTTGTCGTCGACGAAGATGCGTCCGCCGGGGAAGGCGACGAAGGACACCGTCGCGGGCCTGGGTGGCGGCTCGGGCGCTTCGTCGGGAGCGGAGTAACCGCCGCCGTAGCTGCGGCTCCTGCTGCCGGAGTAGTGGCTGCGGTGCGAGGAGTGGGAGCGGTGCGAGCGATGACCCGCGAGCAGTATCTGCCCGTTGGTGGGAGGGACGACGAGGAGCAGCTCGTCGCGCGAATCCTCTTCGTTGCGTCGCCGCCACGTGGGTTGGGCGACCTGGAGCTCGATGCCGGGCACGAGCAGCCCTGATGGGGCCGCGCCTCCGAGTAGTCCCATGAGCGCCGCGCTGACGGAGAGCAGCCGGGGAGGTTTCGGGTTCATGGCTTCACCTCACCGATGCGCAGCTCCATCAGGTAGATGCCGTTCCATCTCGCCACGAGCGTCACGCGGCCATCCTTCCAGGTCGTCTGCGTGGGGGGCTTGCCTCCGCGAGGCTGGGGCGGCGCGGGCAGCTCGACCGGATGTCCGAGGACACGGGAGAGCAGCTCCTTCGTCACGGGCGTGCGCTTCAGGTTGTTGAGCACGCGGGACTCCTTGTCCGCGCCGGCCAGGTACGCGCCCACGCAGCGGCCGTCCCGCAGCTCGCACGAGAGGGCGACGGACTCCGTGGTCTTCGACAAGATGTTCGGGTGGCTGGTGGCCGTCAGTTGGAGCAGGGAGATGGCCACCTCGCGCTCCGCGCCGATGAGCGGAATCCGCTCCCGTTCCTCGCGGGCCCACGTGGCGGCTTGTTTCGCGAGGACCGCCACCTGTGGGTCGTGCGGAGTGTCCGCCAGCTCGGTGGCGAGCGCGGTGGTCTTGTGGAGGTGGAGGACCCAGTCCAGGGTGACGGCCTTGGGACGCGGCCTGGGCGTCAATTGCTCCACGAGCATCGCGCGGGCCTGTCCGAGTCGCTGCTCCCGGCTCGGTGTGAGCTCGGCGCGAAGCGCGAGGGAGAGCGTCTTCCAGCGGCAGGAGGCCGTTGTGCAGGCCGCGTGCTCCGCCTCGTAGAGGCGCGCGGTCAGCTCGTTGAGGTCCTTCGGGAACGCCTGGGCGAGCACGGGCTGGGCGGAGGCGAGTACCTCCGAGGCGGAGGACACATTCTTGCGCTCGAGCGACGCGAGGACCTGCTGACGTGTGAGGGACAGGAGGTGTTGTTCGACCTTCGCCCGCTCGGGTGCTTTGGACGCCATCGCGAGGGCATCCTTGACGACCTCGTCCACGTTCTGCTCACGGAGCGCATGGGCCAGGTGGAGGTCCGCCCAGGCCTGCTGAAGCTCGGGTGATTCGGGCTCACCCAGTGCCTGCAGCTCCGTCTGTGCGTCATCGAGGCGGCCCTCCGAAATGTCTCGCCGTGCTTCGAACAGCCAGGGTTCGGCGAATAGCGCAACGACAATGGCGATGAGCGCATACACAGACATGCCAAATCGCCACTGGCGAATCTTCTGTCTCCTGCCCAGGGTCCAGTCCTGGACCAGGCGGTCAGTGACGACCGCGAAACCACCGAGGGAGAACAGCAGTGCCGCCAACCAGCCGTTCCAGAAGAAGGAGCCGCGGAGGATGTAAAGAAGTGGGATTCCCAAGGCCACGGCGATGAGGGGCAACCGTACCGCAAGGACCTTTCGCCCCCGAGCGGTGAGCTGCCGGTCCTCCTCGACCGGTGGCGCGAGCATTCGCCTTCCTTCGAACTGAACCGTGGTTGAGGGCGCGTTCATGATGCCGTAGGACACGCGCGCGGCGGGCACCTCGAACACCTGGAAGCGCTGGCGGGTGATGCGCTCGTTCACCTTCACGGGGACGCGGGTCTTTCCCCAATGCTCCTTGACCCAGTCTCCTGGGAGGTGCTGCGCGACCTTCTCCTGGGGGAGCACTCCATTCGCGCTGATCTCCCCCACGAGCTTTGCGTCCTGCTCCATGTCCTCATTCGTCCAGACCAGTCGGCGCAGGTGCTCGTCCTCGGACATCACGAGGACGTCGGTGCGGACTGAGTCGACCAATTCGAGCCAGCGCTGTTCGCGACCGTGTCCCAGACAGGGTGCACAGGACACGCTCCCTGAGTTGCAGCCACTACAGGAGACCCTCCCACTCGCACCGCACTGCCGGCAGTTCATGAGTCGTCGAGAATTGTCCTTGGCGTAGCCGTAGGCCTTCCGCGTGCCTCGACAGTTCCAGCATTGGACGTTCCCTCTCCCCTTGCACTTGGGGCAGGGGGTCGAGCCCACGCCTCCGCATGGGGAACAGGCGAGAACGGAGAGGCTGCTGTTACGAAGGCTCTCGGGCGTTTCCGCCCAGAGGTCGACGCTGCTGGCTTGTCGCCTCAATCCTGTAATGGGGGGAGAGCCGTGAGTCGGGCCTTCCTTCCACACGACCCTCCGCTCCGTGATGGTCGAGTAGATACGTGCGGCTCCGCGCGCCTTCGGCTCCACGGAGCGGATGAACTCTTGCGGATTCGGAGGCGGCACGGGCAGGCGCCGGGTCCACTCGACGAAGGCCTGGACGGCGGCAGTCTTGATGGCCTCCGCGTCCGCGGGAGGCATCGGGTCGACGGCCTGGGGTTCCTGGGATGGAAGGCTCATGGGAGACAAGGCCCCGTCAGAAGACGCATCACTGCAACACCTGCCGGGCGACGCGCCACGCCCCCTCGACGTCCAGGTACCGGGCGGCGTAGTCGCGAGCGAGCAGGTCCTCCGGCACGAAGCCGTCATGTTTCTCGAGCGCCATGTTCTCCACGTGGCGCGTGAGGGACTCGGCCCGAGGTGGCCCCTCCGCCACGAGCGCACGCAGGGCGCCCTCCACGTCGGCCTGCTGTCCCGCCACGCTCAACACGGGCCCCAGCGTCTGCACCGACAACCCACGGGCCTGGAGCGCAAGCGCCAGCGTGTGCACCACCGCGTCACCGGCCCACGGGAAGACATGGACCTCCATCCCCGAGGCCACGATGGAGCGCTCGCCGAGCCGCCATCGCTGGAACGTCGCCCGAGCCTCCGCGAGCAGCTCCAGCGCCCGCGCATCCAGATAGCGAGGCAGCCCCTCACCGGCATAGATGGCGCGCATCTGCTCCCGGACGCGGTCATGCACGCGGCCGACACCGGTGGGCTCGAACACGGGCACGCGTCCGGCGGGCGCGGGCTCCAGCTCCACGACCTTCTCGTCGCCCTGCACGGCGAGCACGCGCCACCGCCGTCCACCGAAGATGAGGTACGTGCCGACGAAGAGCGGCTGGTCGATGGGCATCGTGCCCAACGTGCGACCCCCGGCCACCAGCCGGAACTCCTCCACCGAGGCGAAGGCCGCATAGAAGCTGTAGTGGTTGACGAGCCGCTCACCCACGCGGCCCAACAGCAGCGTCCCATCCGAGGACTGCGAGAGCAGCTCGCGCTGCCCCAGCCCGCGCAGGAAGCGCACGAAGTCCTCGCGTGACACCCGCGCGAAGGGACCTTCGTGGCACAGCGCCAGGAAGGCCTCGCCCGCCTTGACGCCGCCGTGCTGGGCGATGAGCGAGAGCAGTTGCTGCACCAGCGTGGAGAAGTGGACGGCGCCCGAGGCGGGAGGCTCGAACCAGTTCGTCAGCAGCAGCTCCAGCATCGCCACCGACTGGACCAGCCGCACCCGAAGCTGGTCCGGCAGGGGACTGGTGCTCGTCAGCTCCGCTTCTTGAAGATACAGCCGGAGCACGGAGGGGCCGCCCTTGCGCCCGCTGCGCCCCAATCGCTGACGGAGGCTGGACACCGAGGGAGGCACGCCCACCTGCGCGATGCTCTGCACGGAGCCCACGTCGATGCCCATCTCCAGTGTCGTCGTGCACACCAGGCTCACGGGCCGCTGCTTCGCCTTGAGCGCGGCCTCCGCCTCCTCGCGCAGCTCCTTGGACAGGTTGCCGTGGTGCGGGAAGAACTCGTTGGGCAGCCGCGCGTCTTCACACCTGCGACGCAGGAGGTCCGCGTACAGCTCGACGTTCGCGCGGCTGTTGGCGAACACCAGGTTGTGCGTCCCGCGCAGCGTCTTGAAGAGGTGCGCTCCCACGTCGTGCTCGTCCTCGGGCGGGCCGTCCGTGGGCTCCTCGTCTTCCTCCGGAGTGCGCGCATCGGGCGCGCGCTTGCGATAGCCCCGGAGCTGGAGGAGCAGCTCGCCGCCGCCCGAGTCGGAGTTGCACAGCCGCACCTTCGCGCCCGCGCCGGGACGGAGGAACTCCGCGGCCAGCGACATGTCGCCTAGGGTGGCGCTGAGGCCCACGCGGGGCACGGTGCGACGCAGGCTCAGCTCGACCCGGTGCAGGAGCGACTGGAGCTGACAGCCCCGCTCGGTGCCAATGAAGGCGTGCAGCTCGTCGATGACGATGTGCTCCAGCCCGGAGAACAGCCCGGCGAGCGCGGAGCCCTGCCGGATGAAGAGCGCCTCGAGTGACTCCGGGGTGATGAGGAGGATGCCCGCGGGGGACTGGAGCAGCCGGGCCTTGTGGCCCTGGGACACATCGCCGTGCCACCGGTGCACGGGGATGTGCAGCCCCTCGCAGAGCCGGTCGAGTCGCTCGAACTGGTCGTTGATGAGCGCCTTGAGCGGGCCCACGTAGATGGCGCGCACGCTGCCGCCGGCGTCCTCCGCCAGTCGGCTGCAGATGGGCAGGAATGCGGCCTCCGTCTTCCCGCTCGCCGTCGACGCGGAGAGGATGACGTCCTGGGTCCCCTCGAGGATGGGGACGATGGCGGCCTCCTGGATGCCGCGCAGCTCCTTCCACCCCTGGGTCCACACCCAGCGCCGAACCTGCGGGTGCAGTCGGTGGAAGGCGCTCGACGCGGCGCCGCCCGGGTCAGAGCTTGAAGGATGCGAGCTCATCGTCCGCTCCGGCCGCGGGGGCTCCCGCCTCCGTCTCGCTCAGGGGCGCCAGGTCGGGATTGATGTCCGCGGCGAGCTCCACGCCGCCGAGCAGCTCCTTCCAATCCGCGCTCGGGTTCTGTTCGAGCACGGCCAGCAGGTTGATGAACGCCGTCACGGTACTGCGGGGCGTGCGGAAGTACGCCTCGCCGATGCGCTCCGAGCAGTGGGTCATGAAGCCGTGGAGTCCCTCGTCGGGCAGGCGCTGCGCGGACGTGTCGCCCGCGGAGTAGACGTGCCGCAGCTTGGTGAGCAGGACGTAGAGGTCCTCGGGGGTGAGGTTGGCCAGCCGGAGGACGGGGGAGCTGTAGTCGACCAGGTTGCCCACGGCGAAGGTGTTCTGGGCGAGGCGCGACTGGAGGGCCTCGTAGCTGTAGAGGCCGCGGCGGGTGTCCATGAGGAACTCGGGCGTTCCTCCCAGGATGAAGCCCAGGCCCTCGGCGCTGCCCTGGAGACAGTCATTGAGGATGCGGAGGATCTGCTCGTAGTTGGACGCGCGGGCCTTGGTGTTGGCCATCTTGTAGAGGTTGACCAGCTCATCCAGACACACCATCAACCCGTCGTAGCCGGACAGGCGGACGAAGCGGGCGAGGAGCTTCAACTGGTCGTAGACCTCCGCGTCGTCGATGATGGTGCGCACGCCGAGCGCCTTGCGGGCATCGGTGCGCGTGGAGAACTCGCCGCGCAGCCACTTCACGGCGTCGGCCTTGAGCACCTCGTTGCCCGTGTCATGGCCGCGCCAGTAGGCGGCGATGACCTCCGCGAAGTCGTAGCCGCCCACCAGCTCCGACAGCGCGGCGAGCTTCTCGCGGATGACGACCTCGGGGTTCAGCCCACGGCCCTTGGCGTCGGTGAGGGCGCTGGAGACGAAGCGCTCCACGACGCTGGCGAGCGCGCCGCCCTCGGGACGGGCCCGGGTGGCCAGGTTGCGCATCAGCTCCGCGTAGAGGCTGCGGGCCTTGCCGTCCGTCGCGTGCAGGCGCCGGTCGGGGTTGAGGTCCGCGTGCAGGGTGACCAGCCGCTTCTCCAGCGCGATGGAGCGGATGAGGTTGAGGAAGAACGTCTTGCCGGAGCCGTACTCGCCGATGACGAAGCGGATGGCGCTGCCGCCCTCGGCGATGCGCTCCACGTCGCGGACCAGGGCGCGGACCTCTTCAGCCCGACCCACCTGGATGTGCTGCTGTCCCACGCGAGGCACGACGCCCGCGCGCAGCGACTGGACGATGGTGTCCCGGTCCTTCGGCCTGATGCGTCCCTGGGGCGTCGCGTCCGTCATGACATCATCTCCTTGACCGCTTGTTCATTGAGCTGAAGGGTTTCGTCGCCCTCGAGGATGGGCTCGCCGCACACCTCGAAGGCCGCGTCGTTGATGACATCCAGCGCGCCGTCCGGGAGCAGGCCGAGTCCGCTGGCCAGCTTCTCCACCTCCGCGCGAGGCCACTCGGGCTTCGCGACGAGCGCGCGCAGCAGCGACGTGTGAAGCGCATCCAGCCCCGCGACCCCTGGCTGCGCTGGTGGGGGCGTGGGAGGGG
>NZ_SRLW01000121.1:0-27997 GCF_006518215.1 Myxococcus sp. AB025B | reverse complement strand
TGGTGATGCCGGGCGACAACATCGCGATCGAGGTGGAGCTCATCACCCCTGTCGCGATGGAGAAGGAGCTGCGCTTCGCCGTTCGCGAGGGTGGCCGCACGGTGGGCGCCGGCGTCGTGGCGGAAGTGATCGAGTAGCAGACCTCCTACCGGCTCTCTGGAGCGCCCTTCCGGGGGAATTTCCAGGGAGCCGGAGGAAATCCAGTTGCATACACTGGGGCGGGATGGTAATCACCGCGCCCCTTCGTTCTGAAGAAACGGCTCTGTGACAACCAGGGGACGTCGGTCGTAGCGCCTTCCGGGGCGTTGGCACAAAGTTCGTTCTAAGAGGTTCTTGCGAATGGCGACACAGAAGATCCGCATCCGGCTGAAGGCATACGACTCGAAGCTCCTGGACCAGAGCGCGGGTGAGATCGTCGAGACGGCTAAGCGCACTGGCGCGAAGGTGGCCGGTCCGATCCCCCTTCCTACGCGCATCAACAAGTTCACCGTGCTACGTTCCCCGCACGTGGACAAGAAGAGCCGCGAGCAGTTCGAGATCCGCACCCACAAGCGCCTGCTCGATATTCTCGAGCCTACGCAGCAGACGCTGGATGCGCTCATGAAGCTGGATCTGTCGGCCGGCGTTGACGTCGAGATCAAGTCCTAGGAAGCGGGTGGGCGTCTGAGTGGTTTCACTCCGACCCCCGCGAGGAAAGTGCCATGGCGAAGTTTGACGTTGTCGACCTGGATTTGAAGAAGGTGTCGGAGATCGAGCTCTCCGACGACATCTTCGGCGCTGAGCCGAACACGCACCTCTTTTACGAGGTCGCGAAGATGCAGCAGATCAACCGGCGTCGCGGCACGGTGGGGGTGAAGAACACCTCGCTGGTCAGCGGCGGCGGCAAGAAGCCCTGGAAGCAGAAGGGCACCGGTCGCGCCCGCCAGGGTTCCATCCGCGCTTCCCACTGGGTGGGCGGCGGCAAGGCGATGGCTCCCAAGGCTCGCGACTACTTCTACCGCCCGCCCCGCAAGGTGCGCCGCGGTGCGCTCAAGTCCGCGCTGTCCCTGCGCGCCAAGGAGAAGACGCTCATCATCCTGAGCGGGTTCTCCCTGGACGCCCCCAAGAGCAAGCAGGCCTTCGAGGTGCTGACCAAGCGCCTGAAGCTGCAGAACGCCCTGGTGGTGGACGAGAAGGGCAACACCAACCTGCACCGCAGCGTGCGGAACCTGGCCAAGTTCGACGTGCTTCCTCCCGAGGGTGTCAACCTCGAGATGGTGCTGAAGCACTCGCACCTGGTCCTGACCTCCGCGGCCGCGAAGACCCTCGAGGGGGCGCTGTCATGAAGATCCACGACGTCATCAAGGGCCCGCTCATCACGGAGAAGCTGGACAAGGCCCGTGAGAAGCTGCGTCAGTACTCGTTCATCGTCGACCTCAAGGCCACCAAGCACGACGTGGCCAACGCGGTGTCGACGCTGTTTAAGGTCACCGTCGAGGACGTGAACACCAACATCGTCCGCGGCAAGATCAAGCGCGTGGGTCGGAGCATCGGCAAGCGGCCCAACTTCAAGAAGGCGGTCGTCACCCTCAAGGAAGGCGACTCGATCGAACTCTTCGAGGGAGGGGCGGCCTGACGCTACGGCGTTGAGGTCAGCCTGAGGAACACACCATGGGCATCAAGAAGTACAAGCCGACAAGCGCCGCCCGCCGTCTGATGACGGTGTCCGATTTCGCGGACATCACCAAGGACGCGCCCGAGAAGAAGCTGACCGAGCCGCTGAAGCGCTCGGGCGGCCGCAACGTTCATGGCCACATCACCCGCCGCCACCAGGGTGGTGGTCACAAGCGCCGCTACCGCGTCATCGACTTCAAGCGTCGTGACAAGGACGGCGTGCCGGCCAAGGTCACCGCGGTGGAGTACGACCCGAACCGCACCGCCAACATCGCCCTGCTGACGTACGCGGACGGTGAGAAGCGCTACATCCTGGCCCCCGTGGGTCTGAATGTGGGCGACACCCTGTTCGCTGGCGAGAACGCGGACATCCGTCCGGGCAACTCCCTGCCGCTGCAGAACATCCCGGTGGGTACGGTCATCCACAACGTGGAGCTGAAGCCGGGCCGTGGCGCCCAGGTCATCCGCTCCGCCGGAACGTCCGGACAGCTGATGGCGAAGGAGGGCCGCTACGCGCAGGTGCGCATGCCTTCTGGAACCGTCCGGAAGGTCCTCATCGAGTGCCGCGCCACCGTGGGCCAGGTGGGCAACATCGAGCACGAGATCATCCGCGTCGGCAAGGCGGGTAAGAGCCGGTGGCTGGGCATCCGCCCGACGGTTCGTGGTCTCGCGATGAACCCCGTGGACCACCCGCACGGTGGTGGTGAGGGTAAGTCCGGTCAGGGTAACCCGCACCCGGTGTCGCCGTGGGGCAAGAAGACCAAGGGTCTCACCACGCGCACCAACAAGCGTACTGACAAGTTCATCGTGAGCGGCCGCCGCCAGGGCGCGCGCAGCCAGTAAGAGGATTCGCAAGCCATGGCTCGTTCGATCAAGAAGGGTCCGTTCGTCGACGACTTCCTCGTCAAGAAGATCGAGGACATGATCAAGACGAACAAGAAGACTGTCGTGAAGACGTGGTCCCGCCGCTCCACCATTCTGCCGGAGTTCGTGGGTCACACCTTCGCGGTGCACAACGGGAAGAAGTTCATCCCGGTGTTCGTCACGGAGAACATGGTGGGCCACAAGCTCGGCGAGTTCGCCCCGACGCGTACGTTCGGTGGTCACTCGGCGGAGAAGAAGGTCGCCAAGGCCCCGGGCAAGTAGCCTGGCGCATTGCCTGAGAGCCTGAGGAGATGACCATGGAGTCGACTGCACATCTGCGTTTCCTGCGCATGAGCCCCCGCAAGCTGTCCACCGTTGCGGCGCTCGTCCGGGGCAAGCCCGTCGAGGCGGCCCTCAACATCCTGAAGTTCACCCCGCGCGCCGCGGCCCTGCCGGTGGAGAAGCTCATCAAGAGCGCCGTGGCCAACGCGACCGACAAGTCCAAGGGACAGGTCGACGTGGACACGCTCTACGTCAAGACCATCTCGGTGGACCAGGGTCCCACCCAGCGCCGGTTCATGCCGCGCGCCATGGGCCGGGCCACCCCCATCAAGAAGAAGACCGCCCACGTCCACGTGGTGCTGGCCGAGGCCAAGAAGTAGGACCCGTCGGGCCCTGCCCGGACGTTCAAGGAGATTCACGTTGGGACAGAAAGTTCATCCGATCGGGTTCCGGCTTGGCGTCATCAAGACCTGGGACTCCAAGTGGTTCGAGCACAAGAACTACGCGCAGTGGCTCCATGAAGACATCCGCATCCGCGAGTTCGTGAAGAAGTCGCTGAACCACGCGGGCGTGTCCAAGGTGGAGATCGAGCGCGCCGCCAACAAGGTGAAGGTCAACGTCCACACCGCGCGTCCGGGCATCGTCATCGGCAAGCGCGGCGCGGGCATCGAGACGGTGAAGAAGGACCTCCAGCAGTTCACGAAGAACGAGGTCTTCCTCAACATCGTCGAGGTCCGCAAGGCGGAGACCGACGCGCAGCTGGTGGCGGAGAACATCGCCACGCAGCTCGAGCGCCGCATCGCCTTCCGCCGCGCCATGAAGAAGGCGCTGCAGACGGCCATGAAGTTCGGGGCGAAGGGCATCCGCGTGGCCTGCTCGGGCCGCCTGGGTGGCGCCGAGATGGCGCGCTACGAGTGGTACCGCGAGGGCCGCGTGCCCCTACACACCCTCCGCGCGGACATCGACTACGGCTTCGCCGAGGCCAAGACGACCTACGGCAAGATCGGCTGCAAGGTCTGGGTCTGCAAGGGCGAGGTTCTCCCGGGCAAGGGCGGCCAGGCCCCCATGCCCTCCAACCGGTAATTGCCCTCCCGCGCCGGGTGTCTCCGCGAGGAGGCGCCCGGGGCAGGGTAGGGAAGGACAGCGACGATGCTTCAGCCTGCACGTACGAAGTACCGCAAGATGCACAAGGGCCGCATGCCGGGCGCCGCTCACCGTGGCAGCGACCTGACCTACGGCGAGTTCGGTCTGATGAGCCTTCAGCCGGGCTGGATCACCTCCCGGCAGATCGAGGCGGCCCGTATCGCGATGACCCGCCACGTGAAGCGCGGCGGCAAGATCTGGATCCGAATCTTCCCGGACAAGCCCATCACCAAGAAGCCCGCTGAGACCCGAATGGGTACCGGTAAGGGTGGCGTGGAGTACTACGTCGCGGTGGTGAAGCCCGGCCGTATCCTCTACGAGATGGAGGGCATGACGACCGAGGTGGCCACCGGGGCGCTGAAGCTGGCGCAGGCGAAGCTGCCCGTGCTCACGAAGATCGTGAAGCGCGCGGACCTGAGCCTCTAGGCACCGCGGCGGGAGCCGTCCTCTGGGTGGCTCCCGCACGCATGTGGAGATTGCAATGGCGACTGCGAAGGAACTGAGGGAGCTGTCGGCGGACGACCTGCAGCGGCGGGCGATGGAACTGCGCGAGACGCTGTTCCAGGACCAGCTCAAGCGGCGGACCGGCTCGCTGGACAACCCGGCGGAGCGGACCCAGCACCGGCGTGACCTGGCCCGTATCCTGGCCGTGCTGACCGAGAAGAAGAAGGCGGCGAAGGCGTAACGCCTTCACCCGCGAATCCTCCAAGCGCGCTCGCCACGGGGCGGGTGCGCAAGGCCATCCGGGACGTGAGAGCGCCCGGGTGCATGAGAGACAGTGAGAGAGAAGATGGCTGAGACGACCGAAGCGCCCAAGGCAGAGACCTCCACCCGCGGCCGTCCCAAGACGCGCGTGGGAATCGTCACCTCCAACAAGATGCAGAAGACGGTGGTGGTCACCGTCCAGCGCCGGGCTCCCCACCCGAAGTACGGGAAGATCATGAGCCTGCGCGAGAAGTACAAGGCCCACGTGGAGGACCACGACTACCCGAAGAAGGTCACCATCAACGAGGGTGACCGGGTCCGGATCGCCGAGACCAAGCCCGCTTCGAAGGACAAGCGTTGGCGCGTGGTCGAGGTGCTGGAGAAGAGCAAGAACGTCTAGCACGCACCTCCACAGGCGCGGCCGAGAGGCTGCGCGGTGGAGACACCGGCGATAGGAGATTCCCAGATGATTCAGATGACGAGCGTGCTCGACGTGGCGGACAACTCGGGCGCGAAGAAGGTGTTCTGCATCAAGGTGCTCGGCGGTTCGAAGCGCAAGTACGCGTCCATCGGCGACGTCATCGTCGTGTCGATCCGCGAGGCGCTGCCCAACTCGAAGGTGAAGAAGGGTGACGTGGCCAAGGCCGTCATCGTCCGCACCAAGCGCGAGGTGGGTCGTCCCGACGGCAGCTTCATCAAGTTCGACGGCAACTCCGCGGTCCTCATCAACAAGGACATGGAGCCCATTGGTACGCGTATCTTCGGGCCGGTGGCCCGTGAGCTCCGCGCCCGCAAGTTCATGAAGATCATCTCGCTGGCGCCCGAAGTCCTCTGAAGAGGACCCACCAGGCCGGACGGCGAGCAGCCAGAGAGACGAGGAAGCCATGCAGAAGATGAAGGTGGGAGACACGGTCCAGGTCATGGCCGGGGCCGAGGCCTCCGAGAAGACCCCTGCGACGAAGCGCGGCAAGGTGCTGAAGATCGATCAGGAGGCCGGCCGGGTGACTGTGGAGGGCCTGCGCCTGGTCAAGCGGCACCTGAAGAAGACGCCGCAGAACCCCGAGGGCGGCATTGTCGAGAAGCCCGGCACCATCGCCCTGGCGAACGTCCAGGTCGTTTGCGTGAAGTGCGACAAGCCGACCCGCGTGGGCATCAAGACGGACGGTGAGAAGCGCCAGCGGTTCTGCAAGAACTGCGACGCGCTGATTGACTAGGAGTCCCTGTTGGGGCATGTATGCGCGCCCTTCTGTCCGCCCTGGTAGGCGGGTAGGGGGGCGTGCAGGCAACGAGGGCCTGGGTAGTCGACGGGGCCCTCGCGGTGTTTTCAGTTTCCAGGTGAAGGACTGATCGGACGCGCTGGGTCACGACGGCGCCCGAAGCAGAGGATACGACGATGGCTGACGAGAAGAAGCCGGACCAGAAGGAAAAGAAGGCGAAGCGGGGCAAGAAGGAAGAGGCCAAGAAGGTTGGCTTCGCGGCGAACATCGAGGAAGGCCTCGAGAGCAAGCCGGCCCGCATGAAGGAGCGCTTCCGCAAGGAAGGGGTGCCCGCCCTGATGAAGGAGCTGGGCCTCAAGAACCCGATGGAGGTTCCGCGTCTCCAGAAGATCGTCGTCAACATGGGTCTGGGCGAGGCGCTCGCCAACAACAAGATCCTGGAGTCCGCGGTGGACCAGCTCGCGGCGATCACGGGCCAGAAGCCCATCGTGACGCGCGCCCGCAAGAGCATCGCGAACTTCAAGCTGCGCCAGGGCCAGGCCATCGGTGCCGCCGTCACCCTGCGTGGCTCCCGCATGTACGAGTTCATGGACCGCCTCATCACCGTGGCGCTGCCGCGCGTGCGTGACTTCAAGGGCGTGTCCCCGAAGGCCTTCGACGGGAAGGGCAACTACACGCTCGGCGTTCGCGAGCAGATCATCTTCCCCGAAATCAACTACGACCAGATCGAGAAGGTGAAGGGGCTCAACATCAGCTTCGTCACCACTGCCCGGAACGACGAGCAGGGGTTGGCGCTGATGCGTCACTTCGGCATGCCCTTCCGCCAGTAAGCCCTCGAGCCAAGGACCTCAAAGACAATGGCCAAGCTCTCCAAGATTGCCCAGGCGAAGCGCAAGCCGAAGTTCGCCGTGCGCCAGTACAACCGCTGCCCGCTGTGCGGCCGGCCGCGCGCGTTCCTGCGCAAGTTCAAGATGTGCCGCATCTGCCTGCGCAACCGTGCGCTGCGCGGTGAGATCACCGGCGTGACCAAGTCGTCCTGGTGAGCCGGTAGGGCAGGGTGCCAGAGGGGCCTTGACGGCCTCGATGGCGCCCTGGACGCGCTTCGGAAGGAGCGTGTCCACGAGCAGTTTCAACCCAGGTAGTTGCGCTCGGCGCGAACCCCCGGGATGGGCCCGGCAGGCGCGACGAACGCGAACACGAAGCACCCGGACAGGGTGCTCGTTTGGAAGGTAGCCCATGCCGGTCAATGATCCCGTTGGCGACATGCTGACCCGCCTGCGCAATGCGTCGCGCGCGCGTCACGACAAGGTCGTCATTCCCCACTCGAAGCTCAAGCTCGAGGTCATCAAGGTCCTCAAGGACGAGGGCTATATCGGGGAGTACGTCGTCCACACGCAGGACGGCTCGCCCCAGAGCGAGATCACCGTTCAGCTCAAGTACGGGCCGGACCGCGCTCCCGCCATCACCGGCATCCGCCGCGTGTCCAAGCCGGGTCTGCGCCGCTACGTCGGCGTGAACGACATCCCGCAGGTGCTGGGAGGCATGGGTATCTCCATCCTCTCCACGTCGCGCGGCATCCTGGTGGACTCCGAGGCCCGCAAGCAGAAGGCGGGCGGCGAGCTGCTCTGCACCGTCTACTAGCCAGCGGCCTGGTGGCCGCGCCTCGCGAGAGTGCGCGCCCCGGGCATACAGGACCGAGGCAACCATGAGTCGGATTGGAAAACTGGCGATCAAGCTCGGCGACAAGACGAAGGCCGTCGTCGCCGGCCAGCAGGTGAACTTCGAGGGCCCCAAGGGCAAGCTTTCCGTGAAGCTGCCTGGCAAGGTCAAGGTGGAGATCAAGGACGGTCAGGTGACCGTGCAGCGCGCGGATGACTCGCGCGAGGCGCGCAGCCTGCACGGCCTGACGCGCACCATCCTCGCCAACGCCGCGAAGGGCGTGTCCACGGGCTTCGAGAAGAAGCTGGACATCCGCGGCGTCGGTTTCCGCGCCGAGGTGAAGGGCAAGGCCATCCACTTCGCGCTGGGCTACTCCCACCCCGTCGTCTTCGACCTCCCCGAGGGCGTGACGGCGGAAGTGGACAAGGCGGCTCGCACCGAGGACAGCCTCCCCACCGTGGGGCTGACGCTGCGTTCGGCGGACAAGGAAGTGCTCGGCGCGACGGCGGTGAACATCCGCTCGCTGCGCCCGCCCGAGCCGTACAAGGGCAAGGGCATCAAGTACTCCGAGGAGCGCATCCGCCGTAAGGAGGGCAAGACCGGAACGACGTAATCGTTCCGTCTGTCCTGAGTGTTCCCAATCCCGCCGGGCCCATGGGTTCTGGCGGCATCATCCGGCGGCGGAAGACCGCATCGCCGCCGGAAGGACAAGGAAGCAGCCATGCCGACGAAGATCGATCCCCGTATCAAGAGGAAGAACCGCATCCGCAAGAAGCTCTCGGGTACCACCGAGCGGCCGCGGCTTACCGTCTACAAGAGCCTCAAGCACATCTACGCGCAGGTGGTGGATGACACCACGGGCAAGACCCTCGCGTACGCCTCGTCGCTGTCCAAGGAGCTGAAGGGCCAGGACGAAGGCGACAAGAAGGCGGACGCGAAGCGGGTGGGTGCCCTCATCGCGCAGCGGTGCAAGGCTGCCAACGTCGAGGCGGTGGTGTTCGACCGCAACGGCTTCCCCTATCACGGGCGCATCGCCGCCGTGGCTGACGCCGCGCGCGAGGCCGGGCTGAAGTTCTAGCTTTCGAAAGGATTTCCAAGTGGCAACTCCGATCAATCCGAACGATCTGGACCTCACCGACCGCGTGGTGAACATCAACCGCGTCGCCAAGGTGGTGAAGGGCGGCCGGCGGTTCTCGTTCGCCGCCCTCGTGGTGGTGGGTGACGGCGCCGGACACGTGGGCGTCGGCCTGGGCAAGGCCAACGAGGTTCCCGAGGCCATCCGCAAGGGTGGCGAGAACGCGAAGAAGAACCTGTTCCGCGTTCCGCTGATGGGTCACACGATTCCGCACGAGGTGCTCGGGCACTTCGGCGCTGGCTGGGTGCTGCTGAAGCCGGCCAGCGAAGGTACGGGCGTCATCGCGGGTGGCGCGGTGCGCGCGGTGCTGGAGGCGGCGGGCATCCGCAACATCCTGACGAAGAGCCAGGGCTCGCGGAATCCGCACAACGTGCTGAAGGCCACGGTCGCGGGCCTGAAGCTGCTGCGCAGCGCGGCGCAGGTGTCGCGCCTCCGCGGCAAGGACGTCGAGTCGGCGAAGCTCGCCGGGGAGCAGAGGGGCTAGTCATGGCGCTCAAGGTGAAGCTGACGAAGAGCTACGCGGGCGCTTCCAAGGACATGCTGGCCACCATCCGTGGCCTGGGTCTGAAGAAGTTCGGTGATGAGCGCCTGCTGAAGGACACGCCGGCCATCCGCGGGATGGTGTTCAAGGTGAAGCACCTGGTCTCCTCGGAGACGGTGTCCGCCGAGGCGCCGGCGCCCAAGCGCCGCAAGCCGCGCAAGATCGCCCTGCGGGACCGCGCGCGCGCCTACCAGGCCAAGGCCTGAGCACGAGAGGACCTAAGACAATGAGCACTCTGCACGGTTTGAAGCGCCCCTCGCGCTCGTGGCACCGCAAGAAGCGCGTGGGCCGCGGTCAGGGTTCCGGCCTGGGCAAGACGGCCGGCCGCGGTGGCAAGGGCCAGAAGGCCCGCACCGGTAACATGCGGTTCGAAGGCTTCGAGGGTGGCCAGAGCCCCCTGCAGCGCCGCCTGCCGAAGTTTGGCTTCAATTCCCCCAACCGCACGGTGTACGCGGTGGTGAACTTGTCGGATGTGGACACCCACTTCGACGCCGGTTCCACGGTGGACGAGGCCTCACTGAAGAAGGCGGGTCTGGTGAAGGGCCGCTACGACGGCGTGAAGCTGCTGGGTCGGGGCGCGCTGACGAAGAAGGTCACCATCCGGGTGCACAAGGCCTCCGAGACCGCCAAGTCGGCGGTCGAGAAGGCGGGTGGCGCGGTGGATGTCCTTCCGCTGATGGCCCACAAGCCCGAGGCGGCCGCCAAGGCCCACGCTGGCAAGGGCGTCAAGGCCCCTCGGCAGCCGAAGGCCTGAGCATGTCCGACGCGCATCACTTGTCGGTGGTGCGCGTCATTTCGCTTGTGTAGGCTTCTGCGCCCCTTTCCCATCCGTGGAACAGGGGCGTTTTGTCGTCCTGGCAGAACCCTCACGAAGAGGATGGCTACCCCGTGGCTCTCAATGCCTTCGCCAACGTCTTCCGCATCGCGGAGCTGCGCAGCCGGCTCGCGTACACGCTAGCCCTGCTGGCCGTGTACCGCATCGGCATCTTCATCAACACGCCCGGCGTGGACCGGGCCGCGATGAACGCCTTCATGGACGCCCAGAAGCAATCGGGCGGTCTGGTCTCGCTGTTCAACCTCTTCTCCGGCGGCGCGCTGGAGCAGATGTCCATCTTCGGATTGGGCATCATGCCCTACGTCAGCGCCTCCATCATCATGCAGCTCCTGGCGGTGGTCATCCCCAGCCTGGAGCGCCTGCAGAAGGAGGGGGCGGCGGGCCGGCAGAAGATCAACCAGTACACGCGCTACGGCACCATCGTCCTCTCCGTCATCCAGGGCATCGGCATCTCCCGCTGGCTGGCGTCGCTGGGGCGCTCGGACGCGGGGCAGAGCGGCTTCAACCAGGTGGTGGTGCCGGACGACAGCGTCTGGTTCACCTTCATGACGGTGGTCAGCCTGACGGCGGGCACGGCCTTCATCATGTGGCTGGGTGAGCGCATCACCGAGCGCGGCATCGGCAACGGCATCTCGCTCATCATCTTCGCGGGCATCGTGGCGGGCGTGCTCCCCGGCGCCAGCACGCTGCTGGACCTGACGCGGCAGGAGGTCATCGCGGTCGCCGAGGTCCTGGCGCTGCTGGTGTTCATGCTCCTCATCATCGCGGTGGTGGTCTACGTGGAGCGCGGCATGCGCCGCATCCCCATCCAGTACGCCAAGCGCATGGCGGGACGGCGGATGTTCGCGGGCCAGGCCACGTACTTCCCGATGAAGGTCAACACGGCCGGCGTCATCCCGCCCATCTTCGCGGGCGCGGTGCTGTCGTTCCCGGCGACGCTGGGCACGTGGTTCCCGTTCCTCCAGGACGTGCAGCGGGCCATCGAAGGCAACCTGTGGATCTACAACGGGCTCTTCGTGCTGATGGTCATCTTCTTCGCCTACTTCTACACGGCGCTGACCTTCCGTCCGGATGACGTGGCGGACAACATCAAGAAGCAGGGCGGCTACATCCCGGGCATCCGCCCGGGTCGGCAGACGGCGGAGTTCATCGAGCGGGTGCTGAACCGGCTCACGTTCGGTGGCGCCATCTACCTGGCGGTCATCTGCGTGATTCCGTCGGTCATCAGTGGTCTGCTCAACGTGCGCTTCACGTTCGGCGGCACGGCGCTGCTGATCGTCGTGGGCGTGGCCCTGGACACGGTGCAGCAGATCGAGGGTCACCTCATCAGCCGCAACTACGAGGGCTTCGCGGGTCCGCGTGGTCCCCGCATCCGCGGTCGGGTGCGCGTGGCGGCCTGAGTCACGGCGACAACGTCACGGGCGCCTCTCCTCGTCGTGGGGAGGGGCGCCTCGTCGTTCCGGGGCGCAGTCATACGAGTTATTCGGTGGTGCACATGGGGGGCGCGTGAAAGTTTCGTGGCTGACGACTTCCGTGCCTTCCTTGGGAGCTGAGAGGAGCACATGAACCTGATCCTGTTGGGACCGCCGAACGCGGGGAAGGGTACCCAGGCGAAGAAGCTCTTCGCCGACTTCCACATCCCGCAGATCTCCACCGGTGACATCCTCCGCAAGGCTGTGGCGGAGAAGACGGAGCTGGGGAAGGTCGCGGGTCCGCTGATGGCGGCGGGCCAGTACGTGCCGGACGAGGTCGTGATTGGAATCGTCGAGGAGCGCCTGAAGGAGGCGGATGTCGCTCAGGGCTTCGTCCTGGACGGTTTCCCTCGCACTCCGGGCCAGGCGGACGCGCTGGACAGGATGCTGGAGCGGCTGGGCAAGAAGCTCGACGCCGTCGTGTCGCTCGAGGTGCCCCACGAGACGCTGGTGAAGCGGGGTTCGGGTCGGCGCGTGTGTCCGAAGGATGGCAGCGTCTACCACGTGGAGACGAGCCCCCCGAAGCGCACGGGCTTCTGCGACAAGTGCGGCGAGGGCCTGGTGCAGCGGCCGGACGACATGCCGGAGGTCATCGAGAAGCGCCTCCAGAAGTACGACGCCGAGACCAAGCCCCTGAAGAACTTCTACGAGAAGAAGGGCGTGCTCAAGAGCGTGGACGGCGTGGGCTCTCCGGAGGGCATCTACGAGGAGATCAAGGCCGCCGCGGGTCGGAGCAAGGCCTGATGGACGGACGGGCTGGCGAGCGGAACTCCGGGGCTTGCGGTGCCTCGAGTCGCTGGCCACCCGTGTCCCGTGCAGGTGAGGTCGGCGCGGGACTCCGATGAGCCAGGTGGAGATCAAATCCCGGGAGGAAATCGCGCTCATGCGCGAGGCCGGCCGCATCGTGGCCGACGTCCTGGACGCGCTCGAGCAGGCCGTGGTGCCGGGCATCACCACCTGGGAGCTGGACGCGCTCGCGGAGAAGATGACCGCGGAGCGGGGCGCCAGGCCAGCCTTCAAGGGCTACCTCGGCTTTCCGTGTGTGCTCTGCGCCTCCATCAACGACGAGGTGGTGCACGGCATCCCCAGCCGGAAGCGGAAGCTGGTCGAAGGCGACCTGATGAAGCTCGACTTCGGGGTGTCGTACCGGGGGTGGTTCGGGGACTCGGCGCGGACGGTGCCTGTGGGGAAGGTGTCCGCGGAGGCGCGGTCCCTGGTGGAGACCACCCGGGAGGCGCTCCAGAAGGCCATCCAGGCCATGAAGCCGGGCAACCGGCTGGGGGACATCGGCCACGCCGTCCAGCGCCACGTGGAGGCGCGGGGGTTCTCCGTGGTCCGGGATTTCACGGGCCACGGGATTGGCCGCAAGCTCCACGAGCACCCACACGTGCCCAACTACGGGCAGGCAGGGGCAGGGATGAAGCTGCGCGCGGGCATGGTGCTCGCGGTGGAGCCGATGGTGAACGCCGGGACCTCGGACATCGAGATCCTGGACGATGACTGGACGGCGGTGACGGCGGACCGGAAGTTGTCCGCCCACTTCGAGCACACCATCCTCATCACGGATGGGGGGCCCGAGGTGCTCACCCGAGGGCGTTGAGGCCGGCCGGGACAGCGGGTGAAATAGGTCCTTGTTACGGTGGGTTGGTAGGAATCCGAGTTTTGCTGCGCGGGACGCTTGCCACTTGCGGACCAAAGTGCTACTCCGCCGCGCTTCCAAGAGGTTCGTGGTCCGGGAAGAGGTTTGACGCTTGCCGAAGGATGATTCCATCGAAGTCGAGGGGACGGTGATGGAGCCCCTCCCCAACGCGATGTTCCGTGTGGAGCTGGACAACGGCCACAGGGTGCTCGCGCACATCTCGGGCAAGATGAGGATGCACTTCATCCGAATCCTTCCCGGTGACAAGGTGAAGGTCGAGCTGTCTCCATACGACCTGACGCGTGGACGGATCACGTACCGGGCGAAGTAACGAAAGGGGCGGCCCGCCGAGGTAGGGGTGGGTGGCCCGCTGGCTTTTCTCTGTTCGAAGGAAGGAAGTTCGCTCCATGAAGGTTCGGGCGTCCGTCAAGAAGATCTGCGACAAGTGCAAGGTTGTCCGCCGCAAGGGTATCGTGCGCGTGATTTGCGCCTCCAACCCCCGGCACAAGCAGCGCCAGGGCCGATAGCCGCAAGGCTGTTGGCTTCAGACCAACTCCACTCCAGAAGGAAGACCGAAGATGGCTCGTATCGCCGGCATCGACCTGCCGCCCAACAAGCGCGCCGTGATCTCGCTCCAGTACATCTACGGGATCGGCAACAAGTCCGCGCAAGACATCATCGCGGCGGCGGGTATCGACCCCACCACCCGGACCAAGGACCTCACCGAGGACCAGGCTCGAAAGATCCGCGAGATCATCGAGGCCAGCTACAAGGTCGAGGGTGACCTCCGGCGTGAAGTGACGATGAACATCAAGCGCCTGATGGACCTGGGCTGCTACCGTGGCCTGCGCCACCGCAAGGGTCTGCCCGTCCGCGGCCAGCGCACCCACACCAACGCGCGCACCCGCAAGGGTCCGAAGCGTGGCATCGTCCGGGCGAAGCCGGCGGCTCCGGCTCGGTAAACCGCAGCGCCGGCGCCATGAGGCGCTGGCGTCGATCACCTCTCAGGAGCAGCAACTCACATGGCTGACGAGACCAATACTTCGGCTGCGGCGCCCACGGGTGCCGAGGGCGAGGCCCCTGCCGCGAAGAAGTCCAAGCGCAAGGGCAAGAAGAGCATCCTCAACGGCGTGGTCCACATCCAGTCCACGTTCAACAACACCATCATCACGATCACGGACGTGTCCGGGAACGTGATCTCCTGGTCCTCGGCCGGGGCGCGTGGCTTCAAGGGAAGCCGCAAGTCCACCCCGTTCGCCGCCCAGGTGGCCGCCGGCGACGCCGCCGCGAAGGCGATGGAGCACGGTCTGAAGAACGTGTCCGTGTTCGTGAAGGGGCCGGGCGCGGGTCGTGAGTCGGCGCTGCGCGCGCTGGCCGCCGCTGGCCTGAAGATCAACCTCATCCGCGACGTGACGCCCATCCCGCACAACGGGTGCCGTCAGCCCAAGCGTCGTCGCGTCTAAACCCTTCGTCCGGGTCGCCCCACGTGCTCACGCGCGCCGGGGCGACTCCAGATCATCTCCAAGGACAAGACCATGGCCCGTTATACCGCGAGCGCTTGCCGTATCTGCCGGCGCGAAAACCTCAAGATGTACCTGAAGGGCGACCGCTGCTACACGGACAAGTGTGCCATCGAGCGCCGCCCGTATCCCCCCGGCCAGCACGGCCAGGGCCGCGTGAAGTTCTCTGGTTACGGCGTGCAGCTGCGCGAGAAGCAGAAGGTCAAGCGCATGTACGGCCTGCTGGAGAACCAGTTCCGCGGCTACTACCACCGCGCGTCCGCCGCCAAGGGCAAGACGGGTGAGAACCTCCTGCAGCAGCTGGAGCTCCGCCTGGACAACGTGGTGTTCCGCATGGGCTTCGCGGACACGCGCAACGAGGCGCGCCAGCTGGTGCGTCACGGCCACTTCCAGGTGAACGGCCGCAAGGTCAACATCCCCTCGTTCTCCATCAAGCCGGGCACGGCTGTCGAGGTGGTGGAGAAGAGCCGCAAGGTGCTGCGCATCTCCGAGGCGCTGGAGACGGTGGACCGCCGTGGCGTTCCGCAGTGGATCGACCTGGACAAGAAGGCGTTCAAGGGCACGGTTCGCACGGTCCCCAACCGCGAGGACCTGACCATGCCCATCCAGGAGCAGCTCATCGTCGAGCTGTACTCGAAGTAATCGTCCACGCCAGGCGCAGTCTGGCGCCTGGAAGTGGAACCCAGCGCCCTGGCCGACGAGGCCGGGGCGTCGTGCTTTATCGCAGTCCCCTACGTGTCCATCCTCCCGCCGCGCTGGTGGGTAAGTCGGTGGTGGCGCACGTCTTCAGGAGCCGTACACCATGGCAGATACGTTCGTTGCGAAGAACTGGCGTGACCTCATCAAGCCGCGCCGGATGGAAGTGGACCAGGACAGCCTGACGCCCACCTACGGCAAGTTCGTCGCGGAGCCGCTCGAGCGCGGCTTCGGCACGACGCTGGGCAACTCGCTGCGCCGGGTGCTCCTGTCGTCGCTGCAGGGCGCGGCGATCACGTCCGTGAAGATCGAGGGCGTGGACCACGAGTTCACCACCATCCCCGAGGTGTCCGAGGACGTCACGGACGTCGTGCTGAACCTGAAGGAGGTCCTCCTTCGGATGCACACGAACGAGACGAAGACGCTGCGCATCGAGGCGGAGGGCCCCAAGGAGGTCAAGGCGGGTGACATCATCGCCGACGCCGACGTGGAGATCCTCAACCCGGGCCACCACATCTGCACCATCTCCGAGGGTGGCAAGCTCCGCATGGAGCTGACGTGCCGCCGGGGCCGTGGCTACGTGCCGGCCAACTCGAACAAGGTGGCGGGCTCGCCCATCGGCACCATCCCCATCGACTCGCTGTTCTCGCCCACGCGCAAGGTGAACTACCAGGTCACCAACGCCCGCGTCGGTCAGGTCACCGACTTCGACAAGCTGTCGCTCGAGGTCTGGACGGACGGCTCGGTGTCGCCGCAGGACGCGGTGGCGTACGCGGCGAAGATCATCAAGGAGCAGCTCACCGTCTTCGTGAACTTCGACGAGACCGAGGAGCCGGTCATCGCCGAGGCGCCGAAGGAGGAGGCGAAGCTCAACGAGAACCTGTTCCGCTCGGTGGACGAGCTGGAGCTGTCGGTTCGCTCCGCCAACTGCCTGCAGCAGGCGAACATCAAGACCATCGGCGACCTGGTGCAGCGCACCGAGGCCGAGATGCTCAAGACGAAGAACTTCGGCCGCAAGTCGCTCAAGGAGATCAAGGAGATCCTGGCGGAGATGGGCCTGTCCCTGGGCATGAAGCTGGAGAACTGGCCGCCGAAGCAGGCCCCGGCTCCCGCGGCGCCCAAGGCGTAAGTCTTTCGCGGTACGTGGTACTTTCCCCGCGCGCCCGCGACATGGCGGCAGGCGGCGCGCGGCGGGAAGGAGCCCGGTGAAGTCCTCCGGGCTCGACGAGCAGTGGTGGGCCTCGTGTCGGGTCCACCCTTCCCACCCGGTACCTGATACGGCCGGAGTGGTGGGTCCCCACGGGGGCCCGGAGCACGACGATGCGTCACAGGGTAGGACAGAGGAAGCTGCACCGCACCACGAGCCACCGTCTCGCGATGCTGAACAACATGGTCACCTCGCTGCTCGAGCACCAGGCCATCCGCACCACGCTTCCCAAGGCCAAGGAGGCCCGGAAGCTGGCGGAGCGCATCATCACGCTGGGTAAGCGTGGTGGGCTCTCCAACGTGCGCCTGGCGGCCCGGACCGTGAAGGACCGTGACGTGCTGAAGAAGGTCTTCAGCGAGTACAAGGACCGCTACGCCAACCGCCCCGGCGGCTACACCCGCATCGTTCGTCTCGGCTTCCGCCGGGGTGACGCCGCGGAGATGGCCCTGCTGGAGCTGGTGGATCGGCCCGAGAAGAAGGCCGCGCCCGCCGCCGAGGCTCCTGCGTCCACCGAGGAGACCAAGGCCGAGTAACGGCCGCCAGCCGCGCCCCTTCGCGAGGAGGGGCCGGTGGCAACGCGAGGGCGCTCTTCCCGCTGGGGAGGGCGCCCTTCGCATTTAGGCGGGCCACCCAAGGGCCGTGGGCTACTTCTTGGGGCTCAGCAGGCGCTTCCACTCGTTGCGCAGGTCCTCGGTGAGGTTCGCGCTGTCGTCGTGGCTGCGCATCTCCAGCGTCTCGAAGCGCAGGTCCGCGGGGGCCGCGCCGCTGGTGCCCATGAGCTGCTTGGGCGTGATCGTCATGAACTCCCCCGCGCCCACGGACGGCACCGCCGCGCGGTACTGGCCGTTGACGATGAGGGTGACGTCCTTCCACGCCTCCTTGCTCTCGTTCCAGATGGTGATGGAGGGCCGGTCCAGCTTGTCGCTGAGCACCAGGCGCGCGTCCATGTCACCGGTCTGCACGGAGCTGCCAGGGCAGGCGATGGCGAAGCTCGCCGCCGTCATCACCAGCCACCCGGCGACGATGGAGGCCTTGTACTTGAAGAACCTGTCGCGGTTGCTGAAGTCCGCCGCGAACTCCTTGAGGACGGAGAGCGCGTTGAGGGCCTGATTGGAGGCCTCGCCCGCGAGCCGCTTGCCCAGCGGCCCCTCCTGCTTCGACTTCTCCAGAGGCGCGGTGCGCGCGGCGGACATCACACGCATGCCGGGGCTCGTCGGCGTGCGCGGCATGCCCGGATTCGTCGGAGTGCGCGGCTGGGAGCCCGTGGGGGCGGCCGTGCTCGGAGACTTGCGACCTTCGCTCATCGGAGTTCGAAGTGTAGAGGGCCGGGCCCGTCGGTGGCTACTGGCCCTTGAGGCTTTGCAGCGCGCGCGAAGCCATCGCGTTCTCCGGCTGCGCTTCCAGCACCTTGGAGAGCCAGCGCTCGGCCTCCTCGGCCGCCGCCTTGCGCGCCTGCGGGCGCGTGGACTTCAGCGTCTGCTCGGTGAAGAGCAGCCCCAATCGCAGCGTGAACTCGACGTTCTCCGGGTCCTTTTCGACCACGTGGCGCAGCTCGCGCTCGGCGGCGGGGTAGTCACCCTCGAGCTGGTACACGAGGGCGAGCTTGCCGCGCGCGGGAAGGGAGTCAGGCGTGAGAGACACCGCGACGGTGAACGCCTCGCGCGCCGCGGGCAGATCCCGCCGCTCCAGGTGCAGGTCTCCCAGGCGGAACCACGCCGCGTCCAGGAGAGGGTGCAGCGCGACGGCCTTCTCGAACGCGCCGCGCGCCGCGTCGGGGCGCTGGCGGGCCGCGTAGAGCTCGCCCAGGTACAGGTGGTTCTTCCCGTCGCGCGGGGCGCGCTCGATGGCCTGCTTGAACTCGTCCACCGCGCGGCCCGCGTCGTCCAGGCGCTGATAGGCCAGGCCCAGCAGCGAGTGGAGCACCGCCAGGTCCGGGTAGTCGTGCAGCACCTCCTCGAAGGCGAGGATGGCGTGCTGCGGGGCGTCCAAATCGTTGAGGTAGCGCAGGCCCTCCTCCAGTTTGGCCTCGGCCGCCTTGGGGATGCCTCCGAAGGGGTCGCTGATCTGCTCCATCAGCGCGCGCGCCGTGGCCACGTCCGCGGCCGAGGGGCGGCCTCGCACCACGACGCCGAGCGCCTCCACCGCGCCCGGGGAGTCCCCGGTGCGGTGCAGCGCCTTGGCCAGCGGCAGGCGCCACGCGGTGCGCTCCGGCGCGAGCAGGGCCGCGCGGCGCAGCGGCTCCACGGCGGCGGGGTACTGCTCGGACTCAAGCCGGGCGACGCCCAGGCGGTAGTGGTACTCGGCCGTGTCCGGGGCGAGGGCGATGGCGCGCTCGAAGGCGGCCACGGCGGGGGCGCCGGCGTCCCTCGCGCGGGAGAACAGGGCCAGGCCCAGCATGTACTGGTCCACGGCGCGCTCACCCGTGGCGATGCGCCCTTGCAGCTCCTGGATCCACGCGTCCGCGCGGCCCGCCTTCACCTGGGCTTCCGTCAACGTGCGCGCGACATCCAGGTCCTCCGGGGAGCGGGCATGCAGGTCCGCGAGAATCCCGAGGGCCTTCTGGGGCTGGTTCTCCTCCAGGTAGGCCCGCGCGCGGGAGCGCTCGTCGGTGGGGGCCGCGGCGCCCGTCTTCGTGGCGGAGGTGTGGCCGCAGCCAGCGGCGAGCAGTCCCAGACCCAGCACGGCGGCGCGAGCCCAGGGGCGGAAGCGGAAGGCGGGAGTCATCGTCACGGAGCGTGTCTCAGGGAGTAAGGGAGGCGTGGGCGGAGCCGACGCCCTCGTGGCCGGCGGAGGCGATGGCGTCCTCGCGGTCGCCGCCCTTGCCGCCCATCGCGAGGTTGTCCGCGATGATGGCCTCGCGCACGGCCCGGGCCAGGCCCTCGCGATCATTCTCCGCGAAGCCCGTGGTGTCGATGGGCTTGCCCACCCTCACGCGGATGGGGCCGGGGGTGATGTTCCAGCTGTCCTTGGGCATGAGGTCCCCGGAGCCCTCGATGGTGACGGGGCAGATGGGGACGCGGGCCTTGAGCGCGAGCGCGAACGGGCCCTTCTTGAAGGGCAGCACGCGGCCATCCGAGGAGCGGGTGCCCTCCGGGTACAGGAAGATGCTGGTGCCGCCGCGAATCTTCGCCGCGGCCGCCTCCAGGGAGCTGATGGCCTTGGCGCGGTTGGAGCGGTTGATGAAGACGTGGCCGCCCAGCGCCAGGTACCAGCCGATGAGCGGCACCCACTTGAGCTGATCCTTGGCCACGAAGCGGAAGGGCACCGGCACCGCCATGAAGTGGGCCGGGATGTCGATGGTGGACTGGTGGTTGCCCACGTAGATGGTGGGGCGCTTGGGGTCCACGTTCTCCTGGCCGGAGACCTCCAGCCTCGCGCCACCGGCCCACAGGAGCACCGGGGACCACAGCTCGCGGACGACCCACAGCGCGCTCGAGGAGCGCAGCGTGACGAGCATCGCGACGAGGGTCAGGGGAAAGCAGACGAGCGTCCAGACTCCAGCGGTCAACATGCAGAAAAGCTTGCGCATCCCTCGGCCCCCTCCTCGGGGCCGGCGCGGCGCCCAGGCAAAGGCCTGGACCCGAGGTCAGTCCCGCCGCGAGATGTCCTGTCCCGAACGTCCAGACGGGCGGCCGCACCCTGGGTGGTGGCGGCTCCCGGGACGTGGCGGGACGGAGAGGGCGGGGGCATGCACTTCTTCTACCACGAGCCTTCCGTACCTTGTTGCTGGTGTGCTCCGCTCGCCGGGGTTACAAGCAGGGGTGGCTTGGCCAGGAAAAAGTTCATCGCCATCGCGGGCAACATCGGCGCCGGGAAGACGGAGCTCACGTCCTTCTTGTGCCGGAAGTACGGGTTGACTCCGTCCTTCGAGCCCAATGACCAGAACCCCTATCTCGCGGACTTCTACAAGGACATGAAGACGTGGGCTTTCCGCTCACAGCTCTTCTTCCTCACGCACAAGTTCCGCCTCCACCGGGAGTTGG
The DNA here is from genome assembly GCF_006518215.1 of Myxococcus sp. AB025B. NCBI lineage: Bacteria > Pseudomonadati > Myxococcota > Myxococcia > Myxococcales > Myxococcaceae > Myxococcus > Myxococcus sp. AB025B. Next base: position 7,446 of record NZ_SRLW01000121.1, on the reverse strand, counting down.
AGCGCACGTCGGGCACCGTGTTGCAGGACCGCACCCTCTACGAGGACGCGGAGATCTTCGCGAAGAACCTCCACCGCCAGCGGCTCATCGACAAGCGGGACTGGAAGACGTACTGCGAGCTGTACGAGACCATCTCCGAGTCGCTGCGGCCCCCCGACTTGATGATCTACCTGCGCTGCCCGGTCCCGACGCTCAAGGCGCGCATCCGCCTGCGCGGCAGGTCCATGGAGAAGGACATCCCCACCCGCTACCTCCAGCGCCTCAATGCCCTGTATGAGGAATGGTTCGGTGCCTACCGGTTGTCTCCAGTGCTGGTGCTGGCCACCGACAAGCTCGACTACCTGACCAACCTGGTGGACCGCGTGGACCTCTTTCAGCAAATCGAGAAGCACCTGTGATGGAGGTCTACCTCCTGGCGACCGAGCAGGAAGGGCCCGTGCCGCTGGAGGCCCTACGGGCCTCGTTCGCGACCGATGAGGTGGAGTTCACCCCGGACGAGGATGCGCAGGGGTTCGTGCTCCGGGCGGACAGCTCGGAGGTGCGGGTCCGGCTGACCGTGGGCCCCCAGGAGCTGCCGAAGTTCAACAAGGCGGCCTACAGCGGCAGTCCGGAGGCCTTCGCCAGGCTGGGCAAGGCGCGCGCGTACTACCACCTGTCCCTGGAGCCCGGTGGGGCGCAGCCCACGCTGCCGGTGTTCGAGGCGCTCTGGGCGGTGCGCACGCTGCTGGAGCACGTGCCCGGCGTCCTGGTGGACCTGGCGGCCTACAAGCTGCACGAGCCCGAGGACGTGGTGGAGATCACCGAGCTGGACTTCGACATCCGGGACCACGTGCACCTGCACGCGGTGGAGGTGACCGAGGGTGACACCCCGCTGTGGGTGCACTCGCACGGGATGGAGAAGTTCGGGGCGAGGGATTTGGAGATCTTCCACCTGGCGGAGCAGGACCTGCTGCCGGCGGAGAGCTTCCTGCACGAGCTGTGCACGGACCTGGCCTTCGGGCAGGGGCCGGCCTTGCGCTCGCAGGTGGGCACCAGCGAGGGCCAGGCTTTCATGGTGGTGCCGTCGGAGGAGGCCCGGGCGAACCTGCTCGGCGTGCCGCTGGAGACCTTCGAGGGGCATGAGGGGTTGTTCCTCACGGTGGTGTCACCCCTGGGGCGGCACAACACGTCCCAGCTGCTGGCACCCTACCGGGAGCGCTTCTCGCAGGAGCCGGAGGAGCAGACGGAGTCCATGCGCCGCGAGGCCCAGGCGCTGCTGCCGGCGTTCCTGGCGCGCTTCCAGCGCAGGGGGCTGATGGAGCCGCTCACCTTCCTCGTGCGGGCGCCGTTCGACACCCACCCGGATGGGAACAAGGTGGTGGAGAACCTGTGGCTGGAGCTGATGGCCCGGGACGACGGCAGCCTCGTGGGCAAGCTGGTGGATGGCGCGGTGCACACCACGGAGTGGCGCAAGGGCGCCCACGTGGAGGTCGAAGAGACCCAGGTCAACGCGCTGGCGCTCAGTCGCGAGGGCCGGGCCCTCGACGAGGCCGAGATCCGGGCCCTGCTCAACGCCGAGCGGCCGATGTAGTGCGACGCGGCGCCGCTTGCCCGCGTCGTCCAGGGCGCTAGGCTCGCGCGCCGCATGCCCGCACTCCTGCTGCTCACCGGCCCGTCCGCGGGGCGCCATTTCGAGGTGCTCTCGGACATGGCCATCGGCCGCAGCCCGTCCTGTGAAATCCCCCTGCGGGATGACCAGGTGTCGCGCAAGCATGCCCAGCTCTCCGTGCACGAGGGGCAGGTCCGGCTGACGGACCTGGACTCGCGCAACGGGACACTCGTCAACGGCGCTCGCATCAGCGGGCAGGTGGTGCTGCAGCCGGGAGACCGCGTCCGCGTGGGCTCGACGATGGCCGTCTTCGAGCCGGCGCCGGTGACGCTGGTGGAGGGTGGGCCGACGTCGCCGGGGCATGTGCCCATCGAGGAGGTGCTGCCTCACGTCGGCGCGGCGGCGGCGCTGTACTCGGCGGGCACCGCGCTCCTGGGCGCCACCAGCGAGGCCATGGTGCTGCGCAGGCTGGCGGACGAGACGGCGCGCGCGCTCAGCGCGGACCGGGCGGCGGCGCTGCTCGGGAGCAGCACGGGCCTGCTCACCGCGGCGGTGTCGGGCGCGGACGCGGTGGCGGTGCCCCGCTCGCTCGCGCAGGTGGCGCTGGACCGCAAGGAGCTGGTGCAGGCGGAGACGGAGATGTGCGCGCCACTGGTGGCCTCGGGGGGCATGCCGTTCGGCGTGCTCTATGCGACGCGGGCGGACTCGTCGTTCACCGGTGGAGAGGGACAGCTGCTCGCTGCGCTGGGGCGGTTGGGGGGCGAGGCGTATACGGCGGTGCGCTCGCGGGTGGAGGCGGAGGCGCCGGTGCCCTTGCTGCTCGGCACGTCCAGGCCGCTGCGCGCGCTCGCGGATGCGGCGCGACGGGCCGCCAACAGCGCCGCGCCAGTGGTGCTGCATGGCGAGCCGGGCACGGGCAAGACGCTGCTGGCTCAAGTCATCCATGCCCGCTCTCCGCGCGCGCTGGAGCCCCTGGTGACGGTGGACTGTCGTCTGCCACAGGCCGCCGTGGAGGAGGCCCTGTTCGGCCGCGCCAGTGCGCCGGGACAGCCTCCGGTGGCGTCCGCGTTGCTGCGCGCGGACCGGGGCTCGCTGCTGCTCCAGCACGTCGAGGCGCTGCCTCGCGCCACGGCGGAGCGACTGGTGCGACTGCTGGCCCGCAGGACGGCCCCCGCGCGGCAGGGCGGTGAGGAGCCCGTGGACGTGCGGCTGCTCGTCACGTCGTTGGCGCCGGTGGCGGCGCTGGGCTCCAAGGGCGAGGTGGACGCGGCCCTGACCCGGGCGCTGATGGGCTTCGAGCTGGAGGTTCCGGCGCTGCGGGAGCGGCGCGCGGATGTGATGGCGCTGCTCGAGGGGTTCCTCGCGCGGGCCTCGCGTCGGGTGCGCCGTGAGCCTCCGACGCTGGGGCCCGATGCCCGCAGGCTGCTGACGGACTACTCCTGGCCCCACAACGTGCGGGAGCTGGAGCTCGTGGGCGAGCGGCTGGGGTTGCTGTACGCCGGTGCTCGCGTGGGCGCGCTGCACCTGCCGCCCGAGGTGCAGCAGGGCGCCGCGACGAGTGATGCGCAGACACTCCAGGCCCGTGTCGGGAGGCTCGAGCGCGACGCCATCGCGGAGGCGCTGCGTGAGGCGGGTGGCAAGAAGGTGAAGGCCGCGGCGCTGCTCGGCATCAGCCGGCCCACGCTGGACAAGAAGATCGAGGAGTACGGCCTGTCGGTGGAGCGCGGACGGCGAGGCGAGGACGGGCGCTGACGGCCGGCGCGGGTTGGTTTCCGGCCCCGAGCTGTCAATCCTCGAAGTGAACGAAGGCGAAGGGCCTCAGCGGGCCGCGAGGCGAGGACGGACGCGGTGCTGCCTCGAGGTGGAGGGGCGCTCAACGACTCACGGGTATCGCGATGTGGCTGGGGCCGAGGCTCCGCGGCTCACTCCGGCAGGCGCCCTTGCTGCCTCGGAACCCTCTCGGTCGCGCCGAGGGAACGGGAGATGCGTCGAGGGGCGTGATGCTCGTCCGCTCACTTCCTGCGGCTGAGCAGCACGCCCCCGAGGATGAGCACCGCGCCCAGCGCCTGGAGCCACGTGGGCCGTTCTCCGCGCACGCCCCACGCCGTGAGCGCCGCGACCACGGGCACGCCCGTGTTGTAGAGCGACGCGCGGGCGCTGCCGACCTGCTGCACGGTGCGGCCCCAGATGAAGTAGCTGAGCACCAGCGGCACCAGCGCCGAGTACACCACGCCGGCCCACGCCCCGAAGCCGATGCTCCCGACGTCCAGCGCGAGCACCTCCGGCACTCCCGCGAGCACCACGCCCGGCGCCCCCGTCAGCATGGTGATGGCGGTGATGCGCAGCGCCGACACCTCGTTGCCCACCGAGCGGATGCCCACCGTGTAGAGCGCCCAGCACGCGCACGCCCCCAGGATGAGTCCGTCACCCAGGCGCGTCCCCGTGCCCAGCGACGGGCCTCGCGCGGCGACCACCAGCACCATCCCCACCACCGCCAGCGACATGCCCATCACCAGCGGCCGGCCTGGACGCTCCACGCCCAGCACCGCGCCCAACGCCGCCACCAGCACCGGCGTCACCGCCGTCAGCAGCCCGCTGTTCGCCGCCGTCGTGTTCGCCAGGCCCAGGATGAAGCACAGCTGGTACAGCGTGTTCCCCACCAGCCCCAGCGCCGCGAGCTTGAGGAACACGGGCCGGCTCAGCGGCTTCCAACCCTCCACCGCGAGCAGCAGCGCGGCCATGGCCACCGAGGCGATGGCGAAGCGCACCGCCATGAAGGCGAGCGGCGGAATCGTCCCCAGCGCCTCCTTCACCACCGTGTAGTTGGTGCCCCAGACAACGACGACACACAGGATGGCCACGTCGTTCGCGGAGAAGGTGCGAGACGGCGCGGCGGGAGCGCTGGCGACAGTCGTGGACACGGCGCGCGAGGGAATAAGGCCCGGCACTCCCGCGTGCAAGCCGACGTTTCCGCGCGCGCCTGGCTTGTGCCCCAACGACAGCCATGGCTTAACCGCGCGTCATGGACCTACGCTTTTCGGACGAGGTGCGTCGCGCTCTCGACTCGCGCCAGCCCGTCGTCGCGCTCGAGACGAGTGTGGTGGCTCAGGGGCTTCCCTATCCGGACAACCTCGCCGCCGCCCGCGCCTGTGAAGAGGCCATCCGCCGCGCGGGCGCCGTGCCCGCAGCGACCGCCGTGGTCGATGGTCAGGTGTGCATCGGCCTGGAGGACGTGCAGCTGCGTCGGCTCGCCGAGGGCAAGGAGAAGTTGCTGAAGCTCGGCTCTCGTGACCTGGCCATCGCCGTGGCCACGCGCGCCACGGGCGGCACCACCGTCAGCGCCACGTGCGAGCTGGCCGCCGCGGCCGGCATCCGCGTCTTCTCCACGGGCGGCATCGGCGGCGTCCATCGAGGCGCCTCCGAGCACTGGGACATCTCGCAGGACATCGCCGCGCTGGCGCGCTTCCCCGTGGCCGTGGTGTGCGCGGGCGCCAAGTCCGTGCTGGATCTCCCCAAGACGATGGAGCTGCTGGAGACCGCGGGTGTGCCCGTCATTGGCGTGGGCACGCGTGAGCTCCCGTCCTTCCACAGCCGCGAGTCCGGCATCCAGCTGGAGCACAGCGTGGGGGATGTGGCGACGGCCGCGCGCATCGCTCGCGCGCGCTTCGAGACACTGGGGCAGGGTGGGGTGCTCTACACCGTGCCGCCGCCGGAGGAGACGGCGCTGCCCAAGCACGAGGTGGAGCTGCAGATCGCCTCCACGCTCGCGGAGGCGGAGCGTCAGGGCATCCGCGGCAAGGACGTGACGCCGTTCCTGCTGCGCGAGCTGGGCCAACGCACGGGGGGCAAGACGCTCAAGGCCAACCTCGCGCTGCTCGCCAACAACGCCCGCTTCGCCGGGCAGCTCGCCGTGGCCTACGCGCGCGGGGACTGAACCCGCGCGTCGTCTACTCCTGGAACCAGCGCATCATCGTCTCGAGCTCGCGGCGGTCCACCTCGTCGAAGGTGGACTTGCTCGCGGAGTCGATGTCCAGCACGGCGATGAGCTCGCGGTTCTTCCCGTACACGGGCACGACGATCTCCGACGCGGAGCGCGCGTCACAGGCGATGTGTCCGGGGAAGGCGTGCACGTCCGCCACCACCTGCGTCTCGCCCTTCTCCGCGGCCGTGCCGCACACGCCCTTGCCGAACTTGATCTCCAGGCACCCCAGCGTGCCCTGGTAGGGGCCCACGCGCAGCAGCTTGCCCGGCGTCACCACCCGGTAGAAGCCCGTCCACAGGTGGCCGAAGGCGTGGTGGATGAGGCAGCTCATCGTCGCCATGCCGGCGATGGGGTCGTCGATACCCGCGAGCGCGGCCTTCACGTGCTGCTGAAGCTCCTCGTACGCCTGCGCCTTGGGAACCGCGGTCAGGTTCAGCGTGATTTCCGCCATGATGGGCTCCTCGAGCCAAGGGCTTGCGCACCCACGAGTCAGCCCCGGGTGCGGTCAACGTCCCGCTTCATAACCTGAATCCCATGTCGTGCAGGAGGCTCCATGGAAACGCTCCTTCTTGATTCCAATACCTGGCTGCTCGTCCTCACCGGCGCCGGTGTCTCCGCCGAGAGCGGAGTGCCGACCTTCCGAGGAATGAACGGGTTGTGGGAGGACCAGCCCGTGACGGAGGTGGCCTCACCCCAGGGCTTCGCCAAGGACCCGCTGCGGGTGTGGCGCTTCTACTCGCAGCGCCGGGCCGGAGCGGCCGACGTCTCGCCGAACCCGGGCCACGACGCCCTGGTCGCCTGGGAGCGCCACCTGGGAGACCGCTTCCTCCTGGCCACGCAGAACGTGGACGGCCTGCACCGCCGCGCCGGCAGCCAACGCGTGGTGGAGATGCACGGCAACCTCTTCACCACCCGCTGCAGCAACCCCGACTGCACGCGCGCGCCCTTCCCGGACACCACCGTGTACGCGTCCGGCACCGTGCCCGGCTGCAAGGCGTGTGGAGCCCTGCTCCGGCCCCACATCGTCTGGTTCGGGGAGCAGCTGGACCCCGACGACCTCACCCGCATCGAATCCTTCGCCGTGAAGGCGATGCGCTCGGGTGGCCGCCTGGTCTTCCTCGCGGCCGGCACGTCCGGCGCCGTGTATCCCGCGGCGGGCATGGTGGACAACGTGCGGGCCGCGGGCGGAGAGACGTGGCTCGTGAACCTGGATGCGTCGGAGAACGCCTCCAGCTTCGAGCACTTCGTCCAGGGCAAGAGCGGTGAGGTGCTGCCGAAGCTGGGCCGGCTCGTCTGAAGCCCCCGTCGTGCGGCCCGGGCTCCCCGTGAGGTGGCGGGGAGCCCGGGCCACGACTCACTCGAAGACGTTGATCTCCTGCCCGGAGTTGGTCGGCCGGGTGGGGCGCGGCTTGGGCGGCGTGGCGGCGCGGATGGGCTCCAGCGACACGTCCACCGTCTGGCTGTCTCCCGCGACGCGGCTGAAGTTGAGCGAGCGCTCCTCCGACTTGTGGTTCGCCAGCCGGAAGGTGAGCTGGTGCGACTTGTCGCGCGGGAGCATCAGCTCGATGGGCGTGGTGCCGATCTGCTCCTCACCCTCGAAGATGGCGGCGCCCGCCGGCGACGAGTTGAACTTCACCCGGATGGACTGCGCCGCGGCCTGCGTGGGCGGCGTGTTCGCCGTCGTCGGCGGAGGGCTCGTGGGACGATCTCTCGGGACCTCGACGACCTGCGTGGGGGGCGTCTTGGAGCCGCCCTGGCCTCCGATGACCACCGCGGCGGCGATGCCGATCAGCAGCAGCGGCACCACCACGAGGGCCGCCTTCTTGCCCGTGGACATGCCCTCCGGCGCGGGGGGCTCGGGAGGCGGGGCCTGGAC